>CAUVHB010000079.1:0-6426 GCA_963551335.1 uncultured Treponema sp. | reverse complement strand
GGCAGAAAAGCGGCAGCGCATCAGCTAACGGTCCTATTCCTCAGTCATCTGCCTTATTCTTTAGCCGACTCTCTTATTCCTCAGCCGGCTGTCTTATCTCTCAGCTAAAGCCTCAGGCTCTTTTTTATCGCGGTTTGTCAAATTATAGAGGTATCGCTTAATCTTTTGGCTGGCGGTCTTTTCAAAGGCATCAACTTGTTCAATTTTATCAATCCTCGACATTTTATTCACGTTTGAATTCACGAAAAATTTAATTTCGTTTAAAATTTCCGCTCGCTTATACGTCATCGCATCCGCAAACCCCGAAACAGCGTCCGCTACGGCAGATTGCAAATTCTGAATCGCAGAGCTTTCGTTGTTTTGATTTTGTGTTTTTTGTATCTCAGCCGCAAGTTTTTCTTCATCAAGATGTACGTAGGCAACAAGTGAAGACTTTTCTCCTTCGACTACGAGCGATTCCGTTACAAGCGGATGCTGATTAATCACAAACTCAATATCTTCAGGATAAATATTTTCGCCGCTGGAACCGAGAATCATATTTTTTGACCGACCTTTAATTGCTAAATGCCCCTTTTTGTCCATCATAAACAGATCGCCAGTTTTAAACCAACCGTCCTCGGTAAATGCGTTTTTTGTAAGTTCAGGGTCACGGTAATACCCTTTCATCACATTCGGTCCTTTGACCAATAGTTCTCCGATACCGGTTTTAGGGTCAGGATTATCGATTTTAACCTCAACACCGGGGACTGCATAGCCAATCCAGCCCGGGATACTTTGGTATGCAGGAGAATCAGCAATAAGCGGCGATGTTTCCGTTAAACCGTAACCAATGGCATAGGGAAACTTAGCATCTCTTAGGAATTTTTCAACAACCGTATCAGTCTTTGAACCGCCCAGCCCAAAGAACTTTAAGTTCCCACCGAATGTTTTTTTCAGCTGTTTTCCCGCGAGACGGTTTAGGATTTTTTTTCCGAGCTTAGTATGATACAGCCATGCACGGAACGGTGAAGATGTTAAAGCTGGAAGTATCTTGTTTCGGTATATTTTTTCCATAACGATCGGAACACTGAGCATCATCGTCGGACGCACCTTTAATAAAGCTGGTAGAAGTATCCGCGGCGAGGGGATTCCTTCAAGATAGTACACACAGGCGCCGTTTAAAAAAAACATCAAAAAACCAATGGTAAATTCATATACATGAGAAAGCGGCAAAATAGAAAGCGCGCGATCGTACTCGTTAATGCGCTGGCAGGACTGACCTGCAATTGCATTCCAGACAAGGTTTTTGTGCGAAAGTTCCACGCCCTTGGAACGCCCCGTAGTGCCGGAGGTGTAAATAACGGAAGCAGTATCATCTTCTTTACAGGTATAAGGAGGCGGGGTTCCATCTCTTATTTCCGTCCCTTTTTTAACTGAAAAATCTTGAATATCGATGAGAACGGAAACGGTTTCGGGTATTCGGCTCATCAGTTTTTCCGAGGCGATAATCATCGTCGTTTCGGAATGCTCAAGACAGGACTTAACCTCTTTGTCGGTAAAATCGGGCAACAGCGGTACGGCAATAGCGCCCATCGTAACAATCGCAAAATAAGCGATGCCCCAATGAGGAACACTGTGGCTATAGATTGCCACCTTATCGCCGGGATTAATACCGAGACGATACAAAACCTGCTGCAACTGCTCGATCTGCTTATTGGCTTCATTGTATGATATTGGCGCTCCTGACACAAACGAAAGCGCAGGGCGTTCACCAAACCGCTTGATGCTATTCTCCAACAGCGCTTGAAAGGTATATGTTCCCAGTTCATTGATTGTTTGCATAGGTAGTTTTCCTCCCCATCAGGTACTCAACTATCTTACGGACATCTTGTAAAACTTTTAGTTTCAGATGCCCGTTACTTTTTACTTTTTTTCGTTACCGGCGCCGCAGCTTCGGCTTCCCGTTCTGCAAGGCGTACACCCTGCGCTTTGAGCCCTTTTTCTGGATAATCCGCGGTTGTAAAACGCGCTTCGTTCTTCTTTGTTCGAGGCTTAGGCGCGTACTGTACCGTGAACTCAAAATTTTCAGCCGTACTTGCGTAGAGCACGGTTGCCGTATCCGGCACAAACAAATAATCGCGGTTCAGAATGTAAGATTCAACCCGCGCCCGTTTGATATACGGATACTGTGTTTTTTCATCCTTATAAATAACCGTAAAGAGGATTTGTGACAAGACCTCTTTTTCTGCAAAACCGCAATACCACATTCCGGTGTCCACGAAGAGCCGATCGGGTACATCCATAACGGTATAGACCCCGCTTTTGCGCAGGATAAAGATGCGGTCATACGGCGAAACCTTGAGTATCTCTTTTCCGGTTGTAACCGAGGTGCCGAGGTAGCCGGTTGCTTCGTCATAGCGGAGCGATACATCACGATTCACCGCTTCCTTTACATCTACTTTGGTAAAGCCGGTAATCTCCGTTTTACGCGCCGTAATTTCCGGCGGCAGCTTTGCAAGGATACCGTCAAGGACACTGAGGGCATATTTTTTAAGGCTCTTCAAAAGCCGAGCAATCTCTTTGAGCCGAGCGGAAATTTCCTGCACCTCGGCACGGTTTTTCTGAATATCGTAGAGCGAAATACGCCGAATGGGGATTTTGAGGAGTCGGTCTACATCTTCTTCCGTTACCTCCCGTATTAGCTCGGCCTTAAACGGTTCAAAACCCTTGATAACCGCCTTAATGACCGACTCGGCGGTTTTCATCGTTTCAATTTTTTTATAAATGCGTTCTTCGATAAATATTCGCTCAAGTGTTCTTAGGTGCAGCCGATCGGTAAGCATCTCCTGCTCATACAAAAGCTCATCTTTCAGCAAGGTGGTCAGCTGCTTTGCGTGGGTTTGAATCACCTCGGTAACGCTGGTCTGTACTGGCAGATTGTCTTGAATAACCAACAGGTTACAGGAGATGGACTGCTCGCAATCGGTAAACGCGTAGAGCGCATCGACAACATCAGCCGCATACACGCCGCGCGGCAGCTTGAGTTCTATTTCTACCTGTTCAGCCGTATAGTCGTTAATTTCTGAAATTTTTACCTTACCAGATTTTGATGCCGACTCTATCGAAGTGATGAGGCTTTCGGTTGTGCTGCCGAAGGGGAGTTCGCGGATAACAATCCGTTTGTCGTCGGAGGTGTCCAACTTTGCCCGCACCAGCACCTTGCCCTTGCCGTCCTGATAGTCGGACACGTCGATAAGCCCGCCGGTCTGAAAGTCGGGATAGAGCGTAAAGGATTTACCGGAAAGGCAGGCTTTTTCCGCCTCGATGATTTCGCGGATATTATGCGGAAGTATCTTGGTAGACATACCGACGGCAATACCTTCCGCCCCGATGAGCAGTACGACAGGCAGTTTGGCGCGGAATACAACCGGCTCTTTATTTCTGCCGTCATAAGAAGGAACATACCGCGTAATATGGGGATTAAACAGGATATCTTTTGCAAATTCGGTGATGCGGCATTCAATATACCGCGGGGCGGAGGCTTCGTCCCCCGTAAAGAGATTACCGAAGTTCCCTTGCTTGTCGATAAAGAGGCTTTTATTGGCGAGTACCGTCAATGCGTTTCCGATGGAAGCGTCCCCGTGCGGGTGATACTTCATACAGTAGCCGACGACATTGGCAACCTTATGGAACTTTCCGTCATCCATCTCAAACAGAGAATGCAGGATACGCCGCTGTACCGGCTTGAGGCCGTCCTCTACATCGGGAATTGCGCGGTCACGGATAACATAACTGGCATACTCTAAAAAATTCGTGTTAAATAAACTTTCTACATAATCCATACAAGGTTATTGAGCATAGCGGAAAAACCCGACATTGTCCAGATTTAGCCTTACCGTGAAATATTCCGTACACTTTCCCGTACAATCAATTCACACGGAATAACGATTTTTACCGGAACTTCTCTGTCCGAGCGGATACGATCTGCTAAGATACCGACGGCTTGCCTTCCCATTGTCCGCATGTGCAGACTGACGGTGGTAAGCGGCGGAACCATATATTTTGCAGAAGATATGTCGTTAAAACCGACAATACTGACTTGATCGGGCACCTTCCATCCCAGTTCATACGCAGCTTTATAGGCACCGATTGCAATAGAATCGTTTACGACAAATACGGCAGTCGGAGGATCCTGTTGCAATAAAAGTTGTCTCATAAGAGTATAACCGCATTTAGGAGAATAATCGCCTTTCCTTAAATAGTCTTGGCGCCAAATGTTGTATTTTTTCATATAATCTATGTATACCTCGGAGCGAATATCCGGTACCTCATTCCCGTCATAGTCGAGTTCAGTACTGCCACCTACAAAGGCTATTTTTGAATGGCCGTTTTCGCGCAAATAATCGAGTACACCGATGACGGCTTTTTCCATACCGATAACCACAGAATCAAAACGGTTTTCATCGGGGTTGCAGTCTACAAATACCACCGGTTTTTTTAATGCGGCAATTTTTTTCACAATGGAACGACTAAAGGTGCCGAGGCAAATCAGCCCATGCACCGACGGTACAAACCCGTCAAGTGATGCTATTGAAACGGCAATTCGCACAAAACCTTCATCTTCCATTCTCTTTTCGGCAGCAACACGTACTGCTAAATAAAACGGATCGGCAAGTTCTTCTTCGTGGGAATATGAACTCAACAAGCCTATTTTTAACTTATTTTTTTTTCGTTTTTTATTGTTCCGATCATATTCAAGATTTGCTGCCGTTTCAAAAATACGCCGACGGGTTTCATCCAGAACATTGATTGTTTCATCATAATTTAAAACACGCGATACGGTAGCAGCCGAAACTCCCGCTTTTTCGGCAATATCTTTTATTGTGGCCATTACTTTACCGTATCATAACACTTCGTTTTTTTTAATTTCAGCTCAGAGATGAATACAGCGCTTAAAATCAATATCGCGCCACACAATACCCGAAATGAAAGTTTTTCATGTATCAACAACACGGAAAAAAGAGTTGCAAATACCGCTTCCAGCGACAAGATGATGACAGCCTGTACTTGCTTTACATATCGTTGTGATGAGGTCTGTAAAAAATAGGTAATTGCCGTGCTGACAATACCGAGATATAAAATCGATAATAAAGCATTTTTCCCCCATACTATTCCCGCCATTCCGCCGGTAAACGGCAAGGAAATACAGGATAAGACAAAGGCAGTTGTTATCTGGACAAAGCTGAGGATATCAGTTCGATAATGGGGAGCATATTTACCGGTAAAAAAAACTTGACAGGCAAAAAAGAATGCACCTGCAAGCGAGAGCGTATCTCCAATGCCGATAGTAAAATCTTTTGTCAATGTTAAAAATCCCGCCCCAGCCATCGCTAAAATCATACCGGCGAATTCACGCAGTGCAGGACGCTTTTTATATGCACCCCACACGAGGAAGGGAACAAAGACAACATTAGTCGCTGTTAAAAATGCGTTGTTAGACAGTGTGGAAAACTTTAAACCGATCGTTTGTAACGTGAACGCAAGAAATAAGCATAGCCCCATGATAATACCGGCTATCACCTCTTGCTTTAAAACGCTCTGCAAACTTTTACGTGCAGCAAAAAACATAATGATTGATGCAAGGAAAAAACGCACCGCCATAATTTGCATCGGCGTAAATGCCGTTAACGCAAGATCTACAGCAAGAAAGCCTGCACCCCACAATATGGTAGCCGATAATAATCCAACAACGCCTAAAAGCTCTTTATTCATAATTGTAATCCTACGGGAAACCTATAACCTATCCGAAGTTATCGGATAGGTTATAGCCGGTAACTATAAGTTATTTTGCAAACTTTGTCGATAAATCCCGCTGCAAATTGAGCATTGTCGTATTTATATCTTCATTTTTCAATAGAATACGGGATACAGCCGAACCTATTATATCATTTGCTTCGGCTATGTTAGGATTTTGCGGAAAGGCAGGGATTTTTTTTCCATTTTCAATAAATACGCTATAGATCTTATCACCGCCAAAAAAATCATCCCCTTGTTCAAATACAGGCTCGCTATAACTCGGAATAAACGATGGATATAATCCGTATTTTTCAAAGCCTTCTGCTTGCAAAGCGGTATCGGTCATCGCAAATGTTACAAATTCTTTTACCAGATCAGGCAAAGCAGTTTTTGCATGAATGGCAACTACGGAACCGCCGTTTGCACAGCTTGAAGAACCATCGACACTTATCTTCGGTAAATCGATAACACCCCACTTTCCGGCTGTGCCCGGTGCTTTATCTTTTATTGTTCCGATCATCCACACCGCTTCCGGGATTGTTGCGACTGTTTGATTAACAACAGTGCCTTCATATTCATCCCATCCGTTATAATTTTGTCCAATACCGGAATCATAGATTTCTTTAAAAAGGTGCATTGCTTGAAGTGACT
>CAUVHB010000078.1:0-6494 GCA_963551335.1 uncultured Treponema sp. | reverse complement strand
CGCGGGAGGCAATAGAGCGTGTTACCGATTATGCCGCTGCCAACGGCTTTGGGAAAAAGGCAGTTAACTATAAACTCCGCGACTGGGTGTTCAGTCGGCAGCGGTACTGGGGGGAGCCCATCCCGTTGGTGCATTGCCCAAAATGCGGCGTTGTTCCGCTGGAGGAAAAGGATTTGCCGCTCGCTCTTCCGGAAACAGACAGCTACACCCCTTCCGACACGGGAGAAAGCCCGCTTGCCAAAATTCCCGAATGGGTAAATACCGTGTGTCCGCACTGCGGAGGTCCTGCCCGCCGCGAAACAAATACTATGCCGCAATGGGCGGGTTCCTGCTGGTACTATCTCCGCTACCTCGATCCTCATAATACCCATAGCTTTTGCGCCAAGGAAAAAGAAGCGTATTGGATGCCTGTCAATCTTTATATCGGCGGCGCGGAACATGCGGTACTCCACCTCCTCTATGCCCGTTTTTGGCACAAAGTGCTGTATGATTTAGGCTTAGTGCATACCAAGGAGCCGTTTATGCGGCTGGTGAATCAGGGGATGATAACCTCATTTGCGTATCAGCGAGCAAACGGTTCGCTCGTGCCAGTCGATGAGGTGGTGCAGACCGGCGATGAGACTTTTGAAGAAAAAAGCACTGGCGAAACATTGAAGCGGGTTATTGCCAAGATGTCAAAGAGCTTAAAAAACGTCATCAACCCAGATGAGATGATCGCGCAATACGGCGCCGATTCCTGCCGTATGTATGAGATGTTTATGGGGCCGCTCGATATGTCCAAGCCGTGGAATACGCAGGGGCTTATCGGTATTTTCCGCTTTTTAGAGAAAATCTGGGCGATTTCCGAAAAAGAGTTAATTCCTTGTCCGGTAAACGATATGAGTACGCCAGAGCATACGGACATTACCAAGCTCCTTAATAAAACGATTAAAAAGATAACCGAAGATACTGCATCGCTTAACTTTAATACAGCAATCAGCCAGATGATGATTTTTGTCAATACGATTGGAAAATATCAGACGCTCCCCCGATTTGCATGGGAGGCATTTGTCAAACTGCTTGCGCCCTACGCGCCGCATATCGCCGAAGAGCTGTGGGAGAAGTTAGGTCATACGGAAACCATCGCATATATGCAGTGGCCGATGTTTGTCGAAAAGTTTTGCATCGATTCCGAGTGTACGATTGTCGTGCAGATCAATGGAAAGGTACGCGATAAATTTCAAGCCGCCGTCGATCTGCCGAAAGATACGCTTGAAGCTCTCGCGTTAAAAGCAGAAGGGGCGCAGCGCTTCCTTGGCGGCAAACAGCCCAAAAAGGTTATCGTTGTGCCGAATAAGTTGGTGAATATCGTTGTATAACTTTCTTTTGAAATATATGACGCATCTACTGCGTTGCTACGCAAATTCCAATCCTCAACGTATCAAAGGTACGCCTCTGGGTTGAATTTGCTAGGTGGAGCGATACAATAAAAGTACAGTGCCAAAGTTGCCTGAAAGGAACTTGCATAATTTTGAACGGTTGCCAGTCGATTCAGTGCCGTCATAGAAATACTTACATTTTCCCAAAATATTTACCGTATCTTCTGAAAAAGTATAGGGATGAGGCTCCTTTCCACTTTCAATATCAATCCAGCCTATAGTAATATACCATACTTCTCCTGTTATTGTATAAGTGCCATCTTTCTTTAAAACTAGCTGGAGGTTACGCGTCCAATCATGTCTTTATCGGTATCTTTATCGTAATAATATGTATACCCATTACCGGTAAAAACCGTTTCATCTTCTTTGTTACCGCCGGACGGTATCCCTTGCCCGCAGGAGAGAACTACACAGACCAAAGCAACCAGCGCGAGTACTTTCATTTTTTCATACAACGACTCCTGCATTTTTTATTGTTTATACTAACGGGTACACGCTGTGCCGTACCCTGCGTGGTACCTTATTTATTCGTTTTTAAAATGAATTTACAGGACAGCCATTCATCCGTGCCCAGCGCAGAACAGCATTAAGGCGTGTCTGATACCCCTTATCCGCTTGTTTTAGCCACGCAAGCGTATCGTTGTCAATCTTGGTATGAATGTTTATCTTTGGCATCTTGAGGGACTGAATATAGTAAAAACTTCCGTCGCCTGAACTTTCGGGAATATCGGATGTATCTATATCTTCGTCTTTCATTGCCGCAAGACAGTCGATTTCTTGCTTTTGCTCATCCGTGAGCGGAGGAAAATCAATAACTTTGTAAGTGCTTTGCATTTTGTTCATATACCCTAACCGCCTTTGCGGTTGCCTCCTTGCCGAGAATATTCATAATTGTCCATAATTATTCGGAATCACTCTTGACAAATGATGTAGCATGCACTACATTTAGAGCGAAAAATGTAGGAGATACTACATATTCTCAAGTATATTATGTAGTATAGACTACATAATATACTTGAAGCTTTTGTTTAAAATATTTCCAAAAGGAGCTTGTATGAAAAATTATACACAATGGATAACAATTATGCTCATAATGCTAGTGAGTATAACCGGATGTGCAAAAAAGAGTGAGGCAGCAAGCCCGGCGGAGGCCGCTCGCCCCAAACGGGTGGTAACGACGTTCACTATTTTGCAGGATATGGCGCAGAATATTGCAGGCGATACGCTTTTGGTAGAATCAATTACCAAGCCGGGGGCGGAAATTCACGAGTATGAACCGACTCCGCTCGATATTGTAAAGGCGCAGTCTGCGGATTTGGTACTGCGCAATGGTTTGGGGCTTGAGCGCTGGTTTGAAAAGTTTATGGGCACTATCAAAGACGTACCGAGTGTTACGCTCAGCGATGGGATTGAGCCGCTGGGCATTGGGGAAGGACCGTACAATGGTATGCCTAATCCCCACTCGTGGATGTCGCCGAAAAATGCGCTCATCTATGTGGAAAATATCCGGAAAGCCTTTGTGAGTTTAGACCCTGCACATGCGGCGACCTACAATGCCAATGCCGCTGCGTATAGCGCAAACATCAAAAAAATCGATGCATTTTTAACCGAAAAGCTTTCTGAAATTCCCGAAGCGCAGCGCTGGCTAGTAACCTGCGAAGGGGCCTTTTCTTACCTTATCCGCGACTGCAACATGAAAGAACTGTACCTGTGGCCGGTTAACGCCGATGAAGAAGGCACTCCTCAGCAAATTCAAAAGGTGGTCGATACCATCCGGCTGCATCATATCCCCGTTGCCTTTTCCGAAAGCACCATTAGCAATAAGCCGCAGCTGCAAGTTTGTAAAGAAACTGGAGCCTATTACGGCGGTGTACTGTATGTCGATTCGTTGACCTCCGAAGACGGGGATGCCCCAACCTATCTCAAGATGCTTGAATACAATGCAAATGCGATTGTAAAAGGATTTGAAGAAAGCCGTTCCCGGTAACCCGCAGAAATGCGGATGAGCCGTACTGTTGAAGTACCGTTGAATATAAAGCAGCTGCATGGCATACAAGATACAGCTGCTGCATGCCATGGGATGAACAGCATAAACTGAACAGCATGGGCCAACTAATAGGAGAGATGTATGGACAATGAACAGAACTACCCCGTTGAACGTGTTGAACTTACGGTAAAGGATGTGAGTGTCGCGTATCATAATGGGCACGTTGCGCTGCACAATGCGTCGTTTTCCCTGCAAAAGGGAACGATTACTGCATTGGTTGGTGTAAACGGCAGCGGAAAGTCCACGCTTTTTAAGACAATCATGGGGTTTATAAAACCGATGAGCGGCTGCGTAACCATCTGCGGCAAGCCCATTGGTATAGCGCAAAAGCAGCATTTGCTTGCATACGTGCCCCAGTCGGAAGACGTGGACTGGTCGTTCCCCGTCAGTGTATGGGATGTAGTGATGATGGGGCGGTACGGCTATATGCATTTTCTCCGCATTCCGAGTAAAGAGGATAAGGCAATCGCCGCGCGCAGCTTAGAGCGGGTACAGATGCTCGATTTTAAAGACCGGCAGATTGGCGAACTTTCAGGCGGACAAAAAAAGCGGGTGTTTTTAGCGCGAGCGCTTGCGCAGCAGGGAAAAATTATATTGCTTGATGAGCCGTTTACCGGAGTCGATGTAAAAACAGAAACGGCGATTATTGAGCTGCTGCATCAGCTGAAAAACGAAGGGCATCTCATCTTTGTGTCTACCCACGATTTAGGTTCTATCCCGGAATTTTGCGACCACGTTGTGATCATCAATCGGACAGTAATTGCTGCCGGTCCAACGGAAACAACCTTTACCGCGGAAAACCTCATTAAAGCATTCGGCGGCGCACTGCGAAGTATTAAGATTGACCATACTGATAACCTGTTGGGTAGTGTACATTCCGGTACACTGCCCAACAGCGAGTTTGCTTACTCAAACTCGCTTCCGCATGGAACCACCGCCATCCGTGGAGATTCTGAAAGTACCCACGAAATAAGAATATTTACCGATGATGAGGGCGCTTTAATTACCACACAGGAGGGCAAACCATACCTCAAGGGCGTGAGAAATGCTGTTGAGTAGTGTACATCCTCTATGATTTTACCGGAGAAATAAGCAATGTTATCGAATCTATTCATTCCTTTTCAATATGAATACATGATTAAAGCGATTTTGGTGAGCGCAGGGGTTGGCGGGGTGTGCGCCCTGCTGTCGTGCTTTGTGGTGCTGAAAGGCTGGTCGCTTTTGGGAGATGCGCTGTCCCATGCGGTGGTGCCGGGAGTTGCGATTGCTTCCATTATTGGCATTCCTTTTTCGGTTGGCGCATTTATCAGCGGGATGCTTGCGGCATTGGTTATGGGGTTTGTGAAAAACAAAACACGGATTCGCGAGGATGCGGTAATCGGCATTGTGTATACCACGTTTTTTGCGCTCGGTGTGTTGCTGATGTCACTGTACCCTAGTAATATCAGTCTTACAACAATCATTATGGGAAATATCCTCGGTATTGCCGACCGCGACATTATCCAGACGCTGATAATTGCGGGCGGAAGTCTTATGATTATCTTGCTAAAATGGAAAGATTTACGGCTTTTCTCTTTTGATCCGTCGCACGCCCGCTCGATAGGGCTGAACACCACTGCGCTGCACCTACTGCTGCTGACCCTGCTTGCGGTTACCGCGATTGCGGCGCTGCAAACGGTGGGCAGTGTGCTGGTTGTAGCAATGCTGGTAACGCCGGGCGCTGCCGCGTATTTGCTTACTGATAGATTTCCGATAATGATGGGACTTGCCGCGGCAATCGGAACACTTACTGCCGCAGGCGGCGCATATCTGAGCTATTATCTCAACGGTTCAGCGGGAGGGTGCATTGTTGCGCTGCAATTTTTTCTATTTTTAGCAATACTATTTTTTGCACCGCGCCGCGGCATCCTTGCTGCACGGCGGGCGGCAGCGCGTTCGATGAAGGCCTTTTTTGCACAAAACACCTGTGTGTAATATCAGTGCGGAGCACGCAGAATGCAAAAAATTTTGTAGTTGTTGCATCGGCATTGGTGCTTTTTGAAGTTTACTATATAATTACAATGTAATCACCATAGTGAATGGAGGAACAATATGGTACTGTCTGTTATTCAGGTAGGAAATTCTAGAGGGGTACGGTTCCCTAAGATAATTTTAGACAAACTTTCGGTAAAAGATAAACTGAATATGGAAGTAACTGATAATGAAATTATCCTTACACCGATAAAAGAGCCCCCCAGAAAGGGATGGGCGGAAGCATTTGGCACTATGCATAAAAATAAGGATGATACATTGGAAGCTATTCCCGATTCACAAGAGGCTGAATTAACATGGGAATGGTAATAGATCAATATGAAGTGTATCTTGTAAACCTTGATCCAAGTGTCGGACACGAAATTAAAAAAACTCGTCCGTGTTTAGTCATTTCTCCTGATGAAATGAATCATGCGATAAGTACGGTAATTATTGCTCCGATGACAACGAAATCTCATCCATACCCGACACGAGTCCCCGTAAAATTTGACAATAAGAACGGATCCTTGAAATTGAACAACAGTCAAAGTATCAACTTTGGCAGTTGTTCAATTCGTGCGCGAAACGCGCACACGTCAATAAGCGATGTTTGCGATGAGCAAACTCGCCAGTTAACGAGGCAGCCCTATTTGGCTGCCGAAGTTATACTTTGGATTGTTTTAGATCAAATAAGAACCGTCGATGCGATTCGGCTTGTTACATGTTTAGGAAAAATAAAACAGAAAGAAATACGCGAGGTAAAAGCGGTAATAAAAAATATGTTGGTAGATTAAAGCGCCAAGTTCATCGTTAGAAAAACTCATCGTCGAGTATTCTATATGGATGTATTTTATGGATATACTTTTTAAAACGGATACAGGATGTTCAGAGTGTTAATCAGCCGAGCGGTTGCGGTACGCAAACGCTCGGCCAAGGGGCTGTCCAAAAACTTCAGTTTTTGGATAGTTTCCTTAGATTTAGATGCGATGTTTAAAATTAAGTCATTACTGTATAAAGAC
>CAUVHB010000077.1:0-6537 GCA_963551335.1 uncultured Treponema sp. | reverse complement strand
GTTATGTAGTGGTTACCTCGAAGCATCATGATGGCTTTTGTCTTTTTAATACAAAGACTACATCTTATAATAGTATGAATGCGGCTTGTAAGCGGGATATCGTTGCCGAACTCAGCGCAGCTTGTAAAAAAGAAGGTCTTGCGTTCGGAGTATATTTTTCACTCATCGACTGGCACTGCCCTGATGCTCTTCCGATAAGCGCTCACAATTCTGACCGTATTCCGCCGAAACATCATGAATATAACTGTGCTCAGTTAACCGAACTGCTGACAAACTACGGCGAGATTTGCGAATTATGGCTCGATATGGGATACCCGACTGCCGAACAATCACAAGATATGTATGCGCTTGTGCATTCATTTCAAAAACACATTATGATTAACGGGCGTATATGGAACGATATGGGCGACTTTGCTACACTCCCTGATAATGCAATACCCGAATTGCTGGTGAATGAATACGAATTAAACATCCCATGGCAAACGCCGGCTTCTATTTATAAAGAAACATGGGGATATAAAAGCTGGCAGGAACGCGGCAGCATTGATGAAAAAATTGCCGAATTAACCGGAAGTTTACGCCGTGTTGTATCCGGCGGCGGTAACTACCTTCTCAATATCGGGCCGGATAATACCGGTAAGGTTATTCCTTTTGAAAAAGAAGTCTTAGAGGGGATCGGCCGCAGTGTACGCGAAACCCCTCTTCCGCCCGCGCGCAGTTTCGGCAGGGATGAAGGTCAAACAGCAGCGTTTCATGTTCCCCCTATTCAGGCAGAAAAAGACGGGTCTTTCCGGTTGACCGTTTGTACAAACCTTTTTCGCTATACGGGCGGTGAATACTATACCCTGCGGCCGATTATAACGGGAAAACGCTGGAGATTGGCTGTTCCACCTGAATCTACCCAAACGGTCTTTCTGTTGGGGTGGAAGTGTGTCGCTCCTCTAAAAGAAGATATAAAGCTCTGTTTTGAAGATGATGATACACGGCTATATTTTTCGCTTCGCAAGGGAAAAACATGCGGTCTTATCAGCTCCTGCTACCGCTTACCGCGAAACCGCCGTATATGCACACTGGAGCTTTCTACCGTTGGGAGCCCCCACTGCCGCGGAGAACTCATCCCTGACAGCATGGTGCTGACCTTGGGGAAACAACTTTAAATGCCTTCACGTAAGTGAAACGCTGACCTCATCGATAATCGCAAAGCTTATCTTACACTGTGCTCAGGAAACGCTCGTCCTCATCATCATCCATGATCTGGAACTCTTATTCAAAGTCTGCAACACCGCTCTCCTGCTCGGCGAAAACGCATACAAGAAAATTCCGGTGAACGGAAATGAAGAGGAAATTCGGGAGTTTCTAACGGCTTCAGTTTTTTAAAAGAGGGCATCTTCTTTTGGTTATAGCTAAGCATATATTTTGCGGTCTGGACATCTCTATTCCAAAGGATGCGAAGCAAATCTAACCGAGTTTTTAGAGATGTCTCAGTGTAATAGCTGTAATCACCTTATGCATCATCGGAAAAATTTTTATGCAATGTTATATCTCACCAAGTTCACGGATCGCCCCCTTAAATTCAAAACGGCTTATCGAGCTGTAGTGAAGAAGATATGTCGTAAATAAATCCGTTACGCTCGCAATATGCTTTTATTTCTTTTGTCAATTTCTTCGTCGCGCCGTATTCGAGTAGATAAACGGTTAAGCCGTACATTTTACATTGTTCCAGATATTCCATAAAATAGGCTCTTTCTTCTGCAGGTTTTGCGCCAAATGTTTGAGTCTTAAAATGTATTTCGGTAAATACGCTTTCTTGGTTGACTCCGTTTACAATCCCTTTGATGGAATTGCGCTGTATCGCTTCAGTGATAAACGTATCTCCGCCGTTTATTACGATGGGTTTATGCTCTGTGTGGATGTCGCGTAAAATCGTCATAAGCCCCTGATAGATTTCGGGCGTTTGATACTGATAATACACGTCGGCGTTATCAAGAAAAAATCCGTCGATACCTTTTTGCGATAAAAGCTTCGCTTTGCTTTTTATTCTTTTTTGCCATCTTTTATCCGCAACATTTATCCATTTTTCTTCATCCCAGTTTTCATACTGTCCTAATGCAATGTCGGCAAAGGCGGCGTAGTCTTCGCGGAATGTTTCGATAGCGCCGATGTTCAAATAAGAAAAGATGTTGATATTCCCGTTTTTGTGAAGCTGCGCTATATCTTCTTGAGAAAAAAATTCCGCATCAATGACCAGTGTTGTAATCCCTTTCAAATTCATTGCCTGCTCCGGCTCCATACCGATTAGCACTTTGTAGTTTTTTTGACTTTCGGCGGATATGCCGTTTGTTACGATAAATGCAAAAAAGAAGAGCGCCGTGCAACTATTTTTTATGTTTCGCATACATTACCTCTTTGCCGTATATACTACGGCGTAATCGTCAGGGCGGCTTGGCGTAAAGTTATAATCCGAATAGGTTGCAACGGATTGGAAACCCGCCTGTTCAAATAATGCTAACAGCATTTGTCGCCGTAACGGATGTAATACCGTAAAGTCTGAAGTAACGGTATTGCGCCGCTTGTCGGTAAAGGTGATGGTGAACCTGATATTTCCATCCGGTAAAAAATCATAGCGCCGCGTAAAAATAAAGGCGTCCGTTTCTTTATCTTTAAAATCCATTTTTTTCTCGGCAAGAATGCGGTCGTAATTGAGGACTTCGACAATAACAATACCGTGAGCCTGTACCGATTGATAAACGGCGCTAAAAAAACGGCGGAGCGCCGCTTCGTCAGGTAAATGCGGGAGTGTGTTACCGAAGCACAGCACTCCATTACAGCTACCGAATTGCAAAATATCAGCGATATCCGCGTGATAAAACGTAAGTTTGTCGGATGTGCGAAGTTCCGCAGCTTTGCGTTCTGCAATGCCAATCATCTTTGCATTTAAGTCAAGCCCGTACACCGTGTATCCGCGCTGCTGCAAACCCACTGCAAGATCGCCGGTTGCGCAGCCTGCATCGCACAATCGACCTGGCAAGGGACAAATCTGTTGGATAAAATCCAGTTTTTCCGATTCAAGCGGGAAAAGTTCGCTGTAATGTTCTGCAATTAAATCGTATACGTTCATAGATTCACCACCGCTGTAATTATGGTATACTATATCGATACAATATGCTATAGGCGAAGACTATGAACAAAATGACAAAACGCCTATTTTTTTATGGAGCTTTTTTACTGTGCGCTGCACTTGTTTTTGCGGGCGCTGTTTAGTTCCAGATAAGCGGACGTTTGTTATCGGACAGCCGCTTATCAAGATAGTCCTTATTTAAGTGCAGCTCTTTAACCACTATCCGCATTTGATCGGCTGAGAGTAGATTCTGTTCGGCAAAGAGGAAGATGAGCGCCCGCTCCGCAATGCAGGGAACACGGAGTGCATTCATCCGTTCCGGCGATGGATTGGCGCAATCGAGGTATTCTGCCTTAAAGGTATTGAACAATTCCGAGCGCTCTATATCATCTTGCATTGCGGCAAGCTCATTCATCAGCGGCTGCATAGCGCTCCTGCTTGCCTCTATCCCCAGCGGCTTTAACGTAAAGAATGTGTACTGCTTGCCGGGTAAAAAATGATGCTGGTCGCAGCGGGTACAGTAATTCGGCTCGAAAGGGTCTTCTTTTTTGCGATCCCCTCCGATGATAATCAGCGGATCAAAATAGAGCGCGGGGCACTCTACGCCGTTGACGCTATAGTACCGATACGTATTGTAGCCATTTTGCAGACAGTCAGGGTGCTCGCAATAGGCGGAGAACGGATATATTTCCGTCGCCGTTTCTACCAGCAGCCGCGCCGTCGCATTAAAAATTTCTCCGCGGAAGTTTAATAGCAAGGTCGGCATGACAAACACCAGCCCGCGCCGGTCGCTTTCTTTTTTAATGACATACGCGAGCCGTTCGTCATAAAATGCCGCCTCATCGATAATCCACGTACCGATATGCGGATTTTCCTGTAACAGCTTTTCAAGTGCAAACGAATTGCCGACCGTCGCAATATGCTCCCCACACCGCTGATAGCCGCCGCGATAGGCGAGGGCATCATCGGGATAGTCAGGGAAGCGCTCTTTATCAAGATTATACCGTGCAAAAAATGTGTACCGTCTATCCGCCGAACCAATACCGCTTGCAGGGTCAAACAGTTCTTTTTGCGAATTTGCTCCGCTGGTCAGCTTTTGGACGGCGCCGCTTTTGGTACGAGCCACTTGCGCATCCCGCCAGACGTGCCCGGCATATTCAGTTTTTCCCGATCCCATCGGTCCAACGACCAGAATACGGCGAGATGCAGTGGTAAAGTCAAAATGAGCTTTCGGCTCATGCATCAATAAAGATGGGAAACCAAGGTTTTTAAACCATGCGTTAATTTGCTCTTGAACCGATTCCAGTTTCATTATTATAACGCTCCAAAGCGTGAGAAAGGAAAGATGCGCAGTATCGTCGTGCCGAGTATTTTTTCTGCGGGAACATATTTCGGTTTGATATTGCTGTAAAATCGGATGGATTGCGCATCGTTCGTATCAACAGAAGCCAGTTTGAAAACAGTGGTATGCCGCATATCGGTTGAATTAAACCGGTTATCTCCCATCATAAAATATGCATTTTCCGGAATATACTCATCCGCTCCGGCAGGGAAGACATTCATATTGCGCTGATTAGTCCATTTAAGATAAAAAGAGTAGGTTTGAGCTTCTTGCAAAAGCCTATTCCGCACTTCGTCGTTGATGAATTGTTCTGCCGTAGCGTTTGCGCGGAATAGTTCGATATTGCGGATAACGATTTTACCGAAGCAGAGTTTGATAAGTGCATTTAGCTGCGCAAACCGCTTTTCATATAATGAAGCGTGCTGCGCCTCGCCGCTTTGCCAGTAGGGAATCCACCCCGTCATAAAGGCGCGGAACCATGCAAGCCCGCCGTTGGTCGTTAAAATTTCGCGGCTTATCGTGTCGTTGGCGCGGAAGATAGTGGTTACCTCATATTCCGAGTCCTTCAGAAAAGATGCCGCCACCGCTGTGTCCTTATGCCCCTTTAGCAGAGAAAGCCGGTTGATAAGCGATTCTGTTTGCTGTACTGCATCGCTTAAATGGAGCTCTTTCCGCTGCGATTCAACCGCTTCTAGTGCACGCAGTTCTTCCGCACCGATGAATATATCTTTGACTAACCGGCGTTCCGATATGGGCAGAGTTGTTAAATCCCAGTTGGCATAGAGCCGGTCTTCTTCCACCGGCAAAAATTCCGTATCGCCGCGACGCTTCGCATACAACACTCCGTCAACCAGCATCAGTTTCTCGCCGGGAAGTCCGGTAACCCGCTTTACCAGCGGATCGGCTTTCGGTTTTCCATAGGCGTCAGTGTTAATATTCACCTGCGCAAGGGTGAGCATATACACCAGTTGCGACATAAAGGTTTTAAGCCGTTCCTTAGGTGTATCGGGATAATTCGGATTAGTGAGGATAACAATATCGCCGCGTTTATACGTTTTCCATTGAGGAAGTCTGAAAGAAGAAAGCGGAAAAGCCGGCCCCGAAGGGGTTTTAAAGCCGATGACCGTATCGCCAATCATAAATTCGGGTACCATAGATTCCGACGGAATGCGGTATACTTGAAAGATAAAGATATTGATTAATAGCACAAAAAAGATTGCGTAAAAAGCTGCATCGACCCATTCCAGCAGTTCAATTAAAACTCGTTTTATTATTTCTCGCGCAGGTTTTTCGCAGCGCCTTTCAGTTAAAATGATTTTTATTATTTCTCCAATTGATGTTCCCTTGCTCGAAGATTTTTTTTTCTTTTGAATAGGTTTGATATCCGGAAAATATTTTTGCAAGTTCTTATTTTTGAGATAATGAACGGTTATCGCTTTTAAGATAACAATACCAAACCACAACAGTGCGAGTATGGCATCCAATGTATAGGGAGAATGTTCTACAAGTGCACGGGAACAGATAAAGCAGGCAATCATAACAAACGGCCAATAATCGAAGAGTTTTCTCGTAAAAATGAGCGAGATATAGGTTCTCTTTCGGGTTAGCCTTAATTGTGAATACACAAGCGCGGAAGAAAAAATGATGCCGGCAATACTCCCCGCAAAGGCGAAGCCATGCATATTCTCGACAACTAATAGCAAAGAAAAAATAAAAGATAGTCCCGTACAAACGTGGAAAGGTAGCGCCATGAATAACCCCCTAAACAATTTTACCAACAAGATACTTCAGGGAACCTCTAAAAACATCAAGCCTATCGGCTTGTTCTATAAAGAAATGATTTATCATCTCCGCTCAAGCGGATTGCGAATCAGTTTTTAAGAAATGAGCCTTGCTCACCGGTTTTCCTTAAATTGCTGTAAGCGGCTTATTGTAGCGGTTATTATTTGGAATGTCAATTTTTTGTCGGCTCCGGTATCGATGTCGGTATCATACTGAAAATACTGAGCGTAAAAAGCATAGCTACTCAGCTTTTCATTCAGAACCCGCTTGAGCACCAAGGCAGGTTCTTAGTGAT
>CAUVHB010000076.1:0-6576 GCA_963551335.1 uncultured Treponema sp. | reverse complement strand
AAGCCTCTCATGCTTTGGAAGCAATTAAAGAATTTTCCGTGAAAATCCCGATTTTGGCATTAGCCCGTTATACGCTAAAATCTATGCACTGGGAGCCGCAGCGCCTTGAAGGAGGAGAAGATTGGTTTCAGCTCTTTAAAGTGGCATGGAAAAAACGATTTACTGAACGGTGGCAACTGTGGGCTGCAGAACAGAAACGCGTTCAGTTAAATCGGCAAATGCTCGATTTGTTGAAAACTGATCGTCTGGCGCCTTTGATGTATCGCCCATGGGAAGATGCATGGCTTGTGCTTCGATTTAAACGTGAATTCTCATTTAGCTTTCTTGCCTCTTTTTTTTCAAAATTATATCCGTCTTTTGTGCAGCCGGTACTCAATACGCTCTTGATGGAGGGAAACTTTTACCGTCGAGAAAATCTTGCAGAATATACAAATGCCTTTACGGTGCTGGAAAAGCAGCAAAGCTGTATAAGCACTTTTGAAACTCGCTTGTCTCCCGAGGGGGAAATCGGAGCAGCATTTACTCAATTAAAAGAAAAAAACGTAGCAAGTTTGAAAGGTAAGAATAGCCTTGAAGCATTGATGAAAAATATTGAAACCGAAGCTAAGCAAATTATTACTTCTTCTCAGAATGCGTTCAAAACATTGATTGCTTTGCTAAACGGTTTTATTGACGGTAATAAAAACAGCGTATATGCACCGCTTGTAAATTGGCTGATTATCCAAGGAGATGATAATGCAGACTTTAGAAAGCGGGTAGAGGGCGTAAAAAAATTACTACAGGAAGTAACGAGTATTCTGATGGAAGCTGATAAGATTGAAGCAGATTGGTAGTATCAGATAAAAAATAGTTTGCTTGACAAAAAATATGGCAACATATACTCTATAAGGGGGGCAATATATGGCAGAATTTCTAAGTGACCGCAACTTTGAACGCTTCAAAGACCTGATATACAACGAGAGCGGTATCACTTTTTCTGTAACAAACCGATCCATTTTGGAAAGCCGTTTAAAAGATCGTTTACGCGAGAACAAAATGGACGATGTTGATGCGTACTATAAAATTCTGACTTCGAATCAAGAAGAACTGAAAATTATGTTGGATTCGGTTACCACCAATCTAACTCGTTTCTTCAGAAATCAACCTCATTTCGATGCTTTAATTCATTATGTTATTCCTGAACTTATCAAAATTAAACAAGCAGCAGGGCAAAAGCAAATTCATATTTGGAGTGCGGGATGTTCTACGGGCGAAGAGCCGTACACGATTGCTATGATTATGAAACGCCATTTGCCTCCAGGATTTACAGCTGATATTCTAGCTTCCGATCTGTCTTTTAAGTCGCTGATTGTCGGGAAGCAAGGGTTTTATCCGGAAAGCCGTATTGTCGGAATTCCGGAAGACTATCTGGCTCAGTATTTAACTAAGCAAGGAAACGGCTATCAAATGAATCCTGAAATTATGCAAATGGTTAAGTTTGACTATCATAATTTAAAACATGATGCTAATAGGAATAACATTGATATCCTTTTTTGCCGTAACGTAATTATTTATTTTGATGAACCTGCACAACAGGCGGTTATTAACCGTTTCTGGGATGCAATGGCTCCTCATTCATTTCTTTTTATCGGACATTCAGAATCTTTATTCGGTATGGATACGAAATTTGAGTTTCTTAAAACCGAATGGGCGTGTTTGTACCAAAAAAACGTTAAGTAAGGTTCTTCGTAGGAACCATCATTATATGGAAAAAGAGTATAAACTTTTAGCATAGCTGCTAAAAATGTGGAGGTAGTTTTAAGATGGAAGATATAAAAGTTTTAATAGTAGATGACTCTGCCTTGATGCGGAGTTTGATTGGGAAGATAATTGATAACACCCCCGGATTAACCGTCGCTGATAAAGCGATGAACGGACGGTTCGCGTTGCAAAAATTGGAGCGCGTTCAGCCTGATATTATCGTACTTGACCTTGAAATGCCGGAAATGAATGGAATAGAATTTTTGCGTGAGCGAAAAAAACGGAATATTGATATTCCGGTCATTATTCTTTCCAGTATTGCAAAAGAGGGCGCCCGGATCACAATGGATTGTTTGGAACTCGGCGCCAGTGATTTTGTTACTAAACCGTCCGGCTCCGAATCGGCAAATTTAGCTACGGTAGCTAACCAGCTTGTCGAGCTTTTCCAAGCGTATGGTCGGCAATATCAATTGAAAAAGCAAGCCATGGCTGGCGCAAAAAGCGCTTCTGTTGCTCCTGCACCGCATTATATTCATACATCTCATTTGCAGGCAGCGCCTCAAACGCATACGAGCGCAAGTAGCTCCTCGATTTTTGCAGCGTCTCCTGTGAATACCGGAAAACCGACGCAAATTCGTCAGCCGGGGAAACTTGAAATTATTGCAATCGGGATTTCTACCGGTGGACCGAATGCTTTGCGCGAAGTATTTGCGGAATTAGATCCGAATTTGCCGCAGCCGATTGTCGTTGTACAACACATGCCGCCGGGATTTACGTATGAATTTGCGAATAGCTTGAATAAGATATGTCCGCTGGAAGTGAAGGAAGCTCAAGAAGGCGACCTTGTAAAGCCCGGACGTATTCTGATTGCGCAGGGCGGTAAACACCTTTTAGTGGAAAAGAAACCTCTTGGCGTTATTGCTCATATTTCTGATGCTCCTCCTCAAAGCGGACACCGCCCGAGTGCGGATGTGTTGTTTGCTTCCGTGGCAGAGCAGTTCCAGAACCGCGCGCTTGGGATTATTATGACAGGCATGGGAAAGGACGGCGCTGCAAGTCTTACACGATTGTATCAAGAAGGTTCCCGTACTATCGGGCAGGATGAAGCCTCTGCGATTGTGTACGGTATGCCCCGTGTTGCGTATGAAATGGGCGGCGTAATGGAACAAGTGTCTTTAAGCGATATGGCTTCCGTTATCAATCGCTATGGAAAGGAATTTGCCTAAAAGGTGTTCCATTGAGGAAAAATGCTGACGGATGATGCGTGAATCGCTTTAAGGAACTATTTTTCAGCCTGAAGGATGAGCCGCCGTTACTGCGCTACCGCTTTCAGGCACTCAAGGCTTTCCGCACTCAGCGTATCTCCGGCGCTGATGCCTGCCCGTCCAAAATATCCTTGCGCCACTTCAAGAGCATAGCGCACCGAATAGGTGCTGGCGGTGATATCCAAGCTGAATGGCTGCATATCGTATATTTCGCGGATACGGCCAGCAGAATCGATAAAGGCGATAGAGAGCGGGTGCGGCGTGTCTTTCATCCAAAATCGTAATTTTTCATCGCGGTTGTAGATAAAGATCATACCGGTGCCGTCAGGGATTTCTTTCCGCTGCATAAAACCGCGTTGTTGCTCTTGGGCGGTTACTGCGGTCTCTACCTCAAAGGGGATATCCGTTTTCTCGTTTTTCGGTTTGATGAAGATGGTCATGGATGTTCCTTTCGGTTTTTCCGCACCGGTACAAGATACGATAGCCGTTACAAAGATAACAATGCATAAGGCTACAGCCCTGCGCTTAAAATTTTTCCGTATGGGAT
This sequence comes from uncultured Treponema sp., assembly GCA_963551335.1. Lineage (GTDB taxonomy): Bacteria > Spirochaetota > Spirochaetia > Treponematales > Treponemataceae > Treponema. The sequence goes on along the minus strand of CAUVHB010000076.1, from coordinate 3,024 downwards.
AAAAATACATAAAGATGTTTCCCCATGTCTAAAATCCGTCGATAAAGCTTTGGCGGTTTGTTTCGACAGCGGCTTTTTCGGTGGTGCTTTGTGAAAGTAATTTATTGAATATCGTCAAATCGATGTATTTTACGATAAGCGGCCGCTCGATAACAACACGGGTATGTTCGTTTTCCCATACAGCGCGCTGCGGATTGATAGAGACTGGCTCACCGTATTTCTCACAAAATTTGGAATAGACTGAATAGTAATCAACCGTATCGGTATTCAATTTAAAGATCATCGTATAGAGCGTATCCTCATAAAACTGGAACCATGATCTACTTATAAAGTACGAACCGGCCGATTCAATAAGGCTTCTATTTTCAGTTGGAAGCAGCGATACATCTCGTTCGCCGCGATACCCAAAGACTGCATCAGCTTTGAGCGCGTCTTTTACCGCATTGAGATTCATGCCAAGCCCGATGCCGCGGTATTCGACCGGTAGCGCGGCGGTATCTTGTTGCTCATTTGATTTTGCAGACACTTTTACCTGATTTTTAGCAGGAGGTTGCACGGTGTGATTGGATTGTGCCGCTGTCGGCGGTGGTGAAGGTTCAGCTGCCGCGAGCGGTATAATCGTAGCGGCAAGAAATAAAAAAGCCGTATATAAAAAGTTTTTCATTTTATACCTCTATACCTCGTTAGATCCCTGCATTAGCGGACTGGTTTGCCGCGATAGGTCGGTTCGTTAGCACGGGCTTGCTTGCGCGCTTGTTCAATCTCCTGCATCTTTTTGAAGTATGCGGTTTGTTTTGATAACTCAAGCGTATCGGTAATGATAATGCTGTCTTCGGTGCTGCGGACAATCGGCGTCATTAAAAAATCTGCGATAGCTTGCGCTACCTGTTCTTTGGGGATGCTGCACATTTTTGCTAGCTCTGCAGGCCCGAATAAAAAGGTATGCTGTTTACCTGCGCTTGGCTGTATCCGCAATTTTTCAAGCTGAATGCTTAGCATATCGTACATCTTTTCCAGCGGTACCGGAATGAGCGTGTTTGCGAGCTGTTTGTACATTGCCCAAATGCGGTCGGCGAGGGTAGTGGTCAGGCGGGCTATCAGTTGAGGCTGCGTTGCAACCATTTGGTTAAAGTTTTGCCGGTTTACCGCTAAAAGCTGGCACTCTTCCGCAGCGGTAATAGCTGTTGCCGACCGCGGTTTATTTTCAAGCAGCGCCATTTCTCCGAACATATCGCCCTCTTTGAGGACAGCGAGCAAAACTTCACTGTTATCAACAATCTTGGAAATTTTGACGCGCCCTTTTTGGATAATATACAGCTCCCCACCGGATTGGCATTCGCAGAAAATCATCGATTCGCGATTATACACCCGAACCATTTGTTTGGTATCCGGTTCAAGCATTTCGATCGGCGCTTTTACGCCGGTGGACTTGATCGCCATAAAGCGTTTCCGCGCTGTTTCGGCATATTGCCCATCCGGTTTTTCTTTCAGGTAATGGTAATACGCGTATAATGCCAATTCAAACTTCGACATCTTTAGATAATATTCGCCGATGGTGAAGAGGTGGGAAATATCGGTTTGGATATTGCGCTTGAGGGTGATCCTGGTAAGCGCTTCATCCAAATAACGCATCTTTTTGCTGAAAGAGTAGATAATCTTCATTGCGATCGGGGTGTTTTTTTCGATCAATTCAGGAAACTGCGTATAGTGTACGGCGATCAGCACGACATCGGAAACCGCAACAGCTGTTTCAATCTGGCTGTGATGAGACATACAGGCAATAACCCCTAAAAAGTCGCCCGGTCCAAGGAGGTTTCCCTCTTCTTCCGCTACAACTTCTTTCTGTTTGGCAATTCGCACTTGACCGCTTTGGATGATATAAAAACGATCCGTATCGGATTTTCCTTCAATGATGATATACGACCCACGTTTAAAATTTACAAAAGATAGTTGAAGCACTTTTCTTACCCTCTTATTTTTCTGCTTATCATCATAATATCAGTCTGTCGCAATGTGTGTAAGCCCCTCTATCCGGCAAAAATGATCTCCGGTTCAAGTTCAAAGCCGGTTTTATCTTTCACCTGTTGTTGAATTGTCTTAATCAGTTCCACAATTTCCTTTGCGGTTGCAGAACCGGTATTCACAATAAAATTTCCATGCCACGGCGCTACCTGCGCGCCTCCTATTTGCAAACCGCGTAAGCCGGCTTCATCTATCAGCTGACCGGACGGCTTTCCGAATGCATGATTATTCTTAAAGACGCTACCTGCCGAAGGGAGTTTAAAATGCCCCTTTGCTGTCCTATCCGCAATGCGGCGCTCCATTTTTTTATGGATCAGCGCTGCCTCTCCTTGTTCAACCTTAAACATTGCTGAAGCAATTATCGGTCGATTATCGCTGAGTTCGGCATACCGTTTATTCTGCGGCTGAAAGGGTGAACGCTTGTACCCCCATTCTTTTTTGCGGCATTCAAACTCTTTTAGAGTGCAGTCTTTTTCTGAAAAACGCAATGCCGATACGGAAATCAACACATCGGAAATCGATTTTTCGTAGCAGCGCGCATTCATAAAGACTGCGCCGCCTACCGTTCCGGGTAGCCCTGCAAAATCCTCCATCCCTGTAAGGCTGTGTTCCGCGCAAAATTCCGTTAGTTCCTGCATCGTTGTTCCGGCTTCCGCTTGAATAACCGGCTTTCCTGCAGATTTTGTCAGCAGGATTTTATTTAATCTACAGGTATGGATAACGGCTCCCCGTATTCCTTCATCCGGAATTAACAGATTGGTACCCCCGCCCAACAATATTGCCGGTATATGCTCCTTTCGAATAAACGTCAGAGCTGCCTCAAATTCTTCCAGTGATGACGGCGTAATATATATATCGGCATTTCCACCGATTTTGAAACTCGTAAATGAGTTCAACGTTACGTTTTTTTGTATTATATCGCGGAATTTAATCGGAAAGCTGTTTTTTTTCTCTTTTTCTTCTAGATTAAACATAGTGAAACACTATATACTATCAGCGGTG
>CAUVHB010000075.1:0-6586 GCA_963551335.1 uncultured Treponema sp. | reverse complement strand
TTTGTTGCCATACGTTAGCGCGTAGCTGACCAACTCTTTTCTCAACAACGAGGGGGCTTTACTGTTTTTATAAGATGCGTAATAATCCATTTCGATGGTATCTCCTTAGTAGTATTTTTGCTTAATCTATTTTGCCTAACCGGTTCCGCTTAGGCAAGGGGGGTACCATCTCTCTTCTCTGTCCAAAAACTAAAAATATTTTGGAAGGCCTAAAATTTTTTATGATTAACTGATTCTCTGCACGAATCAATATCGCTGCTCTATAGCTGCCAGCATTCGGTAAGCCACTGCTGTACTGCCCTGAAGCGTTCAAGCATTTTATCGTGATGCCCGAACGGATCGAACACAACGGTTGTATGTGCTATCTGCGTTCTAAGCGCCTGATGTACTTCTGCTGCGTATTTCGGCGCATTCTCTAACCGGTTGCCGTGTTTTCCGCCCTCTCTCTTTCCGTTCAGCAAATAGACAGCGGCATTGCTATGCAAAACTTTGTGTTCACGGCAGTATTCCAGAAATCCGGGATACCAAAACGAACCACAAAGGGAAAATATATACGGTATATCGGTATATTCGAATAAACTCCACACGGCAGCTAAGCCGCCGAGGGAATAGCCGCCATATGCAAGCCTCGAATCGTCAAGGGGATATTTAGTTTTCAGTTCGGGCAGTAGTGTCTTGAACAATAGATGATGATATTCCGCGCCCTTGCCGCCAAAAGGAGGACAATCGGTGCGGAATGACTCGGCAGCCCATGGTGTATAGTCGTCAAATCGGCTGCGTGCGTGCAGCCCGAACAAAAAAATACTCTGGGCCAGTGATTTCAGATATTCAATCTGTCCGTCGTTGACAAAAACCGCAGGATAACGGTGTTGCAGGTTATATTCTGCAGGTTCCGACACGGTAATGTCTATACCGGACAGATTGATATGGTTCGTTATATCGCGTTTCGTACTGAAGCTACTTCCGCAGGAAGGCATCAACAGCTTCCAAGGCATTCAGCACAGCCGTACCATAGTCCATCAGCTCATCATAGGAAATCGTCATAATTTTACGCTGAGCAATAGCGGGTACGTCAACTAGTACTACATTTGCCTGCAAAGACGAAACCGCATTTACGTCTAATTTTTTATTCCGGTCGCTCGTTACATAGATGATCAGGTCAGGATTCATAGTTATCAGATTTTCTGTCGTAAGCCCTGACGTACCCGTTGCAATATTGGTATAACCGAGTACATTCAGGAGACTTTCTTGCAATGCAGATTTATACGCCCCGAACGTTGTGCCATTATATGCACACATAATAAGCGCCTTCTTTAAAGAAGTCCCCTTTGTTGAAATATGTTGCAGCACAGCATTCAAACGCTGTTCGAGTTGCTTTGCATACGCTTCTGCCTTGTCCTGTACATTAAAAATAATGCCAAGATTTCTCACATCTTCGATAATATTTTGAAGGTCTTGCTTGATATTTAAAACCGAAGCTTTTTGTGCATATATCGGGATACCGTTTTCATTCCAAAAGCTCACCGTACCCAAAGATTTTTCGGAAAACATCATGTTTCTACCGAGCACTGCATCCGGTTCATACGAAAATACCACTTCCCGGGAAACAGTTTTCTTATTCCCGATATGAGGGATAGAATCGATCGCTTTCTTATACTTACCGGTCACTGTATTATCCGGATCCAGCATACCGATAATACGATCCTGCAAGCCGAGTTCGATCAGCATTTCCGTCATTGAAAGATTATTGGTAATAACCTTTTTAGGCGCTTGCTTAAAGACCTGTGTTATCGCTTTGCCGTCTTTGTCATAGGTGGTAACACTGACCGGATATGCCGTTTCCGCACTCACTGCGGCAGCAAGAAAAAGAGCTAATGCAATACTAATACATTGCTTCATTTGAATAACCTCCTGAGAGTTGTGTGACTCTCTAAAAACTGAGATATAGATTTTTAGAGATACCGATATCTTTTCTATCTATCAAAGATAGCATAGCCAAAGATATTATAGCGGTCCCCTATAGTGAATCATCGCCTGCGAATCCTCTGTCCAGCTGATATTGCACCGGACACCGTAGATCGTCAGCATGGATTCTTCGGTAATAGTTGTGCGAGGACTTCCTTCATATAAAATATCTCCGTCTTTCATCAAATACAAATAATCCGAATACCGGCATGCCAACTGTATATCGTGCAGCACAGCCAGTACGTTAATCCGTAAATCTTTTACAATCTGCAATATCTCCAGCTGATATTTTATATCCAAATGGTTGGTCGGTTCATCCAGCAATAAGAGAGAAGGTTGCTGAGCGATTGCACGGGCAAGCACAACCCGCTGTTTTTCTCCCCCTGATAGCGATTGATACGGCTGATCTTTTCGAGTCAACATCCCGACCTTTGCCAGTGCATCCTGTATAATGGTAAAATCCTCTTCTCGTTCGGTTTGCATAAAGCGGATATGAGGTGTCCGCCCCAGCATCACAATATCCTGTACCGAACAGTTGAAATTCAGCGTATTAAATTGTGCGACAACCGCCATTTCCTTTGCCGAATCCTTGAGGCGGACAGTACGGATGTCTTTTCCGTCAAGATACACGGCCCCTGAGTCCGGTTTGATAATCCGGTAGATATTTTTTAAGAGCGTCGTCTTACCGCACCCGTTTGGGCCAAGTATCGTATAAAATTTATGCCCGTCCGCATGGAGCGATATACCTCGTAAAATTTCTTTATGAGCGATACTGCAGTGGACATCCTTGCACATCAAATCCATATTACTGCCCTGCTCCCCGTTGGTGCTTTGCAACAATAAAGATAAAAAAGGGAGCTCCAACCAATGCGGTGAATATCCCGATCGGCAATTCCGCATTTTGAATCAATATTCGCGCACATACATCCGCCCAGATAATAAAAAGCGCACCCAAGAGTGCCGCGACGGGAAAGAGTCTACGATGGTTTGCTCCCACAAGTGCACGGGCAATATGCGGGGTAATCAGCCCAACAAAGCCGATGATTCCACAGACAGACACCAATACACCGGTTATTACCGCGATGACTGCCATAAAAAGATACCGATAGAAGTAGAGCGAAATTCCCAACGTTATCGCGACTTCATCGCCCATCATCATTGCATTAAAAACGCGGTACTGTAAGAAGAAAAAAAAATACGAAAGGCTGACTACGAGCAGCGGTAACGGGAGTGATGACCATGAAGTACCGGCAAGAGAACCCATTGTCCAAAACTTAACCGTCATAATACTGTCAGAATTTGCCCCAATTGAAATGATAAAATTGGCAAACGCCGTAAACAGGGCATTTACCACGGACCTGATAAGATGAGACTTGTCGTGGTCATCTTTCGCTGTGATGAAGCGATGATCAGCACCAATACGGTCGCAGCAATCGCACCGAGAAAGGCCCCAAGCCCTACGGCAAAAATAAAGCCGAGAATGATACTGACAACAGCCCCGAATGTCGCACCGGCAGAAATACCCAAAATGTACGGTTCGGAAATCGGGTTGTTGACCGTTGTCTGCATAACGCATCCGCAAACGGCAAGCCCTGTACCGGTAAAAAACCCGAGTAAAACCCGCGGTACACGCATATTCCATACAATCGCAATAGCAGCGTTTGAAAGACCGGTCAGTAAATTGGGGGCAACTGCTTTTCCCAGCATAATCCGGTACGTATTTGCCAATCCGATTTTAACAGGAGCGAGCGAAACAGCAATAAATATGGAAAAAACCGTTATCGCTATCAGGAATAAAAATAAAACAAGATATTTTACTGTTTCAACAGAGAATTTTTTTTGCAGCATCAATGTATTCTTCTTGTTTGCCTTGGTTTACAAACTAGTGCTGTTATAGCATATTTTAATACATTCTGCAAGAAGTTTACCTCCCTCTTCTCTGTCCACGGGCGGAAAAAAACGGTGTTGATGGACGGGTCGGATATTGCAATAAAAAAACAATACAACGTATGGAACCGAACCTAAGTACGAAATACTACGGCGGTTTTTGGATGCCCTATTCCGGTATAGCTTCTCCTTTTAAGGTAACCATTGCTTTTGCAGAAAACGCAGCGGCAAACGGAGTATCTTTTTTCTTTGAAACTGCCGTAACCGGTTTTGAAAAGGCAGACACTGTGATATCCGCCCTCCATACAAACCGCGGTACGGTGAAGGCAAGCATCGTTATCAATGCCGCAGGCGTATGGTCGGATAAAATTGCGGCATTTGCAGAAGATCGGTTCTTTTCCATTCACCCGCATAAAGGGATGGATGTCATCCTCGATAAAAAGAAAAAAAAGTTCCAGCGCACTATTGTCGGAAAACCCAATCTCCTAGCCTCTTCAAAACGCCATTCAAAAGGTGGCGGCATTATCCCGTGTATAGAAGGCAATGTCCTTGTCGATCCGACTGCGCACGAGGTGTACGAGCGTGAAGACTATAGCACTGATGCGGAAGATGAGCGCAGCTTACTTGAACAGCTGTCCATGAATAAAACGCTTTCGCGGGGGGATGTTATTGCCTATTATAGCGGCATCCGCGCAGCGACGTGGGAGGAAGACTTTATCGTGGAAGCATCCGAAAAGGTGCCGAACTTGATCCATGCGGCGGGGATTCAATCACCGGGGTTTGCATCGGCGCCGGCGATTGCAGAAGATATTGCAGCGCTAACGCTCCAACGCTTTCCGGTCGTTCCCAAGGAAAAACCGAACTTTCTATCGCACCGCGCTGCCCCCCGCGAAACCGCCGCGATGCCTGATGCCGATCGGGATACGCTCATCAAGCAGGATCCGCGCTACGGTATTATTGTTTGCCGGTGTGAGCAGATTTCCGAAGGGGAAATACGGGATGCGGTGCGGAGTTGCCGTGCCATCGGTATGCAGCATATCAGCCTTGATGCGATAAAACGCCGGTGCCGTGCCGGTATGGCTGCCGCATTGTCCGCCGCCGAAAAAGCTCCGCAATGCAGCGTCGCATTGATAGAACGGAAAGCGCAGATTGGCGGTATTTTGAAACAGTGCATTCACGACGGTTTCGGACTGATCCGGTTCAAAGAGCGGTTGACCGGTCCTGAATACGCGTAGCGGTATCGCGATATGTTAACGCAACATTCCAACATCGACTGTTATGTGTCAACCTTTGTTACCCGCATCGTACAAAAATCCGGTGGCGGCTTTGACCTAACCTTTACCAATCCGCAAAACGGTATGTTTCATCTTTTCTGCACGGCGCTTATCTCCGCAACGGGCTGTCGGGAGCGTACCGATAGACAGGTGTTTATTCACGGCGACCGGCCTTCCGGCGTATTCACCGCTGGGCAGGCGCAGACCTTTATCAACCTAAAGGGATACCTGCCCGGCAAACGGTTTGTCATTTTGGATAGCGGAGACATCGGGCTCATTATGGCGCGGCGGCTCATCCTCGAAACCGCAAGCATCGGCGGCAGCGTCGAGGGCGTCTATGAGATAAAGAGCGAACCGTCGGGGCTTACCCGCAATATCGTGCAATGCCTTGAAGACTACGGCATTCCGCTCCACCTTTCTACGACGGTGAGCGCCTTGCATGGGACAGGACGCTTGGAAGGCGTAACCGTTACGCAGGTTGACGGACAGATGCGACCGGTCGCCGGTACGGAACGGTACATTCCCTGCGACACCCTCATTTTGAGCGTCGGGCTGATTCCCGAAAACGATATCCTCGACAGTCTTGCCCCTGCAATGGACGCACGAACAAAGGGACCGCAGGTTAATCAATATATGGAAACCACGGTGCAGGGACTTTTCTCTTGCGGAAATGCGCTGCACGTCAACGACCTTGTAGACTATGTTTCGGAGTCCGGCAGCATTGCGGGAGAACAGGCGGCCTTACGTTGCCTCAGAGCGGGATTCGCGGGGAATTCTGCGCTGCCTAAGCATCCTACGGACATTCCCATCTGCGCCGACCACACGCTGCTGTACCAAACTCCAGCCCGCATTGTACCGGACGGGAAACCGGCGGTGATGTACTTTCGTTCTGCAACGCAGCGGGAACACGCTGTATTGACGATTACGGCAGAAATGAACACAGAAACGAATGCAAAAATGAATACAGAAACAAATGAGGACACGGTGATGTACTTTCAAAAAACATTCCGCTCGCTCAAGCCGCCGGACATGGAGCGGATTCTCATTGATATTGCATCGATACCGGCGCACACGCAGCGCCTGTCCATTTCGCTCACAGGTTCAGAATAGCCGCATCGTGCATAGGAGAATAGCCGCACTGCGCAAAGGAGGCAGAATGACTAAAAACTTGATTTGTATTGCGTGTCCGCGCGGCTGTCCGTTAACCGTGACAATCGGCGGCACAACGGATACAATAGAAGTAAGCGGAAACAGCTGTCCGAAAGGTATCGCCTACGGCAAACAGGAAGCGATCTGTCCTTTAAGAACGCTCACCACCACGGTTGCCTGCAAGCAATCTCCTCGTAAGGAGAAAACACTAGGATTCGGTGTGCCGGAATTTATCCGGCTACCGGTAAAAACAGGCTGCGAAATTCCGCTTGAGGAGATGAAAAGTATGATCGAAAAAATACGCACTATTA
>CAUVHB010000074.1:0-6656 GCA_963551335.1 uncultured Treponema sp. | reverse complement strand
ATTCCGCCGCTTCGTCCGAAGATTTCATTTTCGTACATACACTCGGCGGTTGCGGGCGGGCAGGGGAACACGCCGCGGCGCGCTGCACGGAACTTAAAGCGTACTGTGGTGCCTCCTTTAGCCCAACTATTCCAGAAATACTGCACTTCGTTATCGTATATCTGCTGCTTACTTGCATCTCGCCAATCAGTCCACGACTCATCCGCATCTTCTTCATCGTAGTCATTTGATGCAGAGGTAACAAAAGCTGCGTCTACAATTTCCGCGCCTGACGGAATGGGCGCCCGCAATGCGACAAACGTATAGTCTTTTCCCGACGAGAGGCGGATTGCCATTTCGTAGGTTTTGCCGCTTTCGAGGGTGATAACCGCGCTATTCTCCGAATCCGGCATTACGATGGTATCTGCGGCGATGTCGCGGATGGTACAGGAAACGCCGAGCCCTTCGTCGCGCGGTTGTTGACGCTCCTGCGGCAGTGCATACGCGAGCGAGGCCGTGTAGTAGAGCTGCCCCGTACCGGTTTTGGTAAAGCTGAGCGGCAGTAGGGTGTCTCGTTTTGCCTCTGACACCGGCTGTTCTTTAAAGGAGAATCGCTGAACGGCAGGTTTTGCTGCCGCTCCCTTAAACGTCGCGGTGAAGAGCTCTTTGCCGGATAGCGCCGCCGCCGCAGTGAAATTGGTAGCATCAAGCTGTGCATATTGAATATATTCGTACACCGCCTCTAAAACGTGAGCGGTGATTGCTGTATTTTGCCAATATCCACCCTTTTGACGTTGCAGCAGGGTGTACAGCACTGCTCGCACCGCATCCTCGCGGCTATGGTCGGGTGCCGCTTTTACCAAGCTCTGCAGAATGAGCGCCAAGTCGAGGGAATCGAGGGAAAGGTCGTTCACATACCAGAAGCGGTAGCCCTGCGGCGGCGGCACGGCGAGCGATACGCTGCGGGTGGTAAAGCGGCAAGCGTTTATAATCCGTTCCATACACTTTGCCGCCTTTGCTGCATCTCCGGCTCGGTTCCGCTGCGTGTAGGTTAAGCTCAGCAATGCAAGGGCGGCAAGATCATTCGGCTGCGCAGTGTAATCTTCTAGCTGAGGAATGACCCGCGCTTGAATTGCCGCCAAAATGCTATCGTCAGAACCGGCGCCGTTCATTGCCAGTACAAAGGAGGCATAGGCTTGTAAGTACGGCGAGAGCGCGTTCCTATTTGCGCGCAGCTGCGAGCGGATATAGTCGGTTAGTTGTTTAGTATTGACGGCAATATCATCTCGGCTATATCCGCGTTGCAGTGCGGCGGCACAGATATGCGCAATCCGTAAACTAACATAGAAGTCCGTACCCCAACCGCCCGGCCAATAGGGGAAGCCGCCTTCGGACGTTTGTTCCTGCGCCCATGCTGCCATCGTTTTTTTGACGGTGTGTCGGACATTTGGCACTTTGCTTTTAAGCGAGAATACATCGATATAGTCTTCAAAAAGGACGAGCGGTAGTATGCGGGCGGAATGCTGTTCCATGCAAAGGAACGGATAGTCAAATACATAATTGATAGCCGACGACAGCGCACCAAGTCCGCTTGAATCCAGCGTCAAACTGAGCGAGCCGGTATTTTCATCTGCCATAGACGGAATGATGAGCCCTTCGGCGGCTTCGCGTTCATCTTTTGCGATAGCGCCGGTTGCCGTTACGGTTTCAAAGACAAAGGGACGTTCAATAACGAGCGGCTGTATTAGTTTTTCTTTGAGCGCATCGGAAGAAACGGTAAATACCGCCTCTATCGTACCCGCCTTTACCGCTGCAATATCAAAGTAGACCGCCGCCTGCTGTCCGCCTGCAACGGTAACCGTATGCGTTGTTCCCCCGTCGATAAAGGCGTTGTCTGTCGCGGTGCGCTTGCCGGAAGCGTCGGGCGTACCGTCCTGTGTCTGAGCGGCACGAACCGAGGCTCCTACCGTAATGGTGTGAGCGCGGGTGTCCACGTTAGAGATGAGGACGCCGCATTCTGCCGTATCCCGTTCGCGGAGGCGGCGGGGCATAACCGGCAGGATGTTGACGGTGTTCTGCACGGTTATTTCTTCTTCGTGCAGAGCAAAAAGGTCGGTATGCGCTCCGACGGCGGTGAGCCGGTAGCTGGTCAGCGTATCCGGCAGTTTAAAGGTTGCCGTTACTTTTCCATTTGCATCTGTCTTGAGGATGGGAATGAACACCGCGGTCGGGTTAAAGTCGCTGCGTTCCGTTTCATCGTCGCCTTTGCCGCCGCCCGAATCGCCGCCGAAAAGCGTTTTCGCTTCCTGTACAACAGGATTCATCAGCCACGCGCGGGAATCTCCGCCGATGACGCCGAGCTGGAAATTATCGGGATTATAGAAAAAGTTGAGCGGGTCAGGTACATGATAATCTATTAAATCGAGGACGCCGCGGTCTACGGCAAGCAGGGTTAATTCAGCATTTGCTAACGGCTTACCGCCTCTTGTCGCTGTCAACGTAACGGTTGCTTCCTCTCCGGGTTTGTACACGGACTTATCCGCGGCGAGGCTGACGGAGAATGCTTTGACGCGGGCATTAACAAAAACCGGCGTCATACCAAAAATGCCTTTCGGCTTATCAAGGTCAAGTTCACCATGCTTGTGCTGCGGCTCCTTTGTCCGTACCGAATATGACGACACCGCGACATACACCACGGGAATATAGTTGCTCGCAATGGGGATTTCCAAAACCTGCGTATTCCCGTCGAGCTCGCGGATTTCTTCCGTAAAAATACCTTCGCGCTCTACCGTAATGAGGTATCTTCCCGCAGGGAGTGGGCTTTGCATCAAAATATGGGCGGTGTCGCCAGGGTTGTACAGCGACTGATCGGGCGTTAGGCGCACGGCGTCTTCATAATCGCGATCCCAAAAGCTCGCCCCCGATCCGGTAACATAGAAGCGGTAATCGGTTTTAAAGGTACGACCTGCGGTATCGGTTCCGCTCATGCTCAGAATGTATGAACCGGCATTTTTCGGCGTTACCTGTACCGTTCCCTTTGCAGCGGGTTTCACGGTTGCCGTATGCTCGGTGATGTTTTCTTTTTCGTAGCTTGAGTAAACGCTGCCGCCCGAACCGCGTTCCTGTACGAGTTTCCAGTCTTCCCGAATCAGCTCAACGGTAAAATCGTTCGCAGCGGGTTTGGTGTCGCCAAGCGGATTGCCGTCGGGGGAGGCGAGGATGAATGGGAAGGTGAGTTTTTGCCCCTTTTGCGCAAAGCCGGTAAGATTTTCAGGTCGTGCAAGCCCAATATAGAGCGCTGCCGGATGTACCATAACGGTATTCCGTGCGGAAATTTGTTGATTGCTCATATCAGTTATCGAAACTTCTGCACTGTACCGATAGGGGAGACCGATAATGCCTTCCGAAGCCGCCGCTTGGCAGGAAAGTTCCGCGGTACCCGTATTTGACAGGGTTCCGGAAAACGATGCAACCTGATCAATACCGTAACCGTCTACTCCGAAGCGATAGCCTTTTAATGCCGGATGTTGCGGGCTGAAAGACGTTCCTTGGCGCATCCAGTTGCCGCTGTATACAGCCTTGCTGAGTCCTCCGCCGGAAAGGTACGAGGCGGATACCGCCGCTTTGATAGTATCTCCCATAATAACCGGCTGCTGCGGCATCGCGACTGCCGCCTGAAATTTCAGCTTTTCAAAATACGCGACGGTAATAGGACATGCCTGCGCTTGGCTATTGCTATCATCATCGCTCCGCCGATAGGTCAGGCTGTAGGAGCCGGGCGCTAAATCTTCGGGTAAATCGAATGAACCCCAAAAACTGCCCGAATCGCTGCACGCGCCTTCCTGTGTTGCGATTTCGACTTCATCTCCTTCCGATGAATATCCTGATAACGTAATGAGGTATTGCCCTGCGTATGGCGTGAAGGTACTGAATGTTTGTGTGCGGTCGATGCCTCTGAACGAAACCGTTTCTCCCGGTTTATAGAGTCCTCTGTCCGAAAAAAGGAACGTCCGCTGGTGTATGACCGCAACTTCCTGCGGATAGTAGGCTGCGGAAACATCGAAACGCCACGGACTGTGGGTATGCGGATAGAACACGGCGCGATCCCCGTCTTTTTCTACAAACACGGCGACATAATTTTTCGCATTGCTAAAAAAGCCGAGGCTTTTGCTTCCGTAGGGCAGGATAGCAAGCCCTGCTTTATCAGTTACGCCGGACGCAAAGGGATTTTTTGCGCCTGCTTCGGGGCTGACCGCTTCATCCTTACCGGTTTCAGCATCGTACAGGTATACCGAAGCGCCTTCCACGGGTTCTCCCGTTGATAGTTTAGAAACCAGCACAACAGTTTTATTGAGTGCGGAGCGGACGGTAATGCCGAGGTCTGTTACCTGTACGGTCGAGGTACTGCGGCTGACGCGCGGCTTTTTATCTCGTGCCGAATAGGGAGGGAGCGTTATTTCCGAATCGATGCAGACAAAGCCCTTGCCGTTTTTAAGGTAGGGGTCAAGGTCGGCGAGTTCAAACAGCCGTTTATTCCGCACGGAGGCATCCAAGGTCTTTGCCTTTGAATGGTCATAAGCGTTTCCCCATGTGCGCAGATCAAGCGGGTTGTCAGTTTTTGCGACTGCATAGCTCGATGGGGAAAGAATATTTTGATATTCAAAGAGGTATTTATGCGGATACGCCGCTTCCAGCATCAGATACCCCATATCGGTATAGCGCACAAAACTTGGTGCATCGGGAACGGTAACTGTATAGGATGCGGTGGAGGCAATCGCTCTACCGTAGGTATCCTTTATGCCGTTTTGCACGGCAACGGTGTATGTTTCTTGAGGAGAAATCGGTAAACCGTGAATCAGTACGGTTGAATAGTATAATTCTGCATTGTACACTTCGATGTTTTTTTCATCGAATGCAAGCGCCGGTTTTATGGAAATATTGCTGACGATGGTCTTTTTATCCACTGGATGGGAGAACTGAAGTTCTATCGGGTTTGTATAGCCGTAGTCGCTGTGATACACCGTTGCGCTCTTGCTGGTAAAGGGTTTAAGCGTATGGTATTGCGCCGTGGTGAGAGAGCCGTCCGGACGCTGTGCCGCGATGGTAACCGTTGCATTGAAGGGGATTTTGCCGTCAATGTTCACCAATACATTGAAGTCGTTTTCCCCTTCGAGGCGGGCAACGGTATAACGGTAGGGAACCGCTTGTTTTCCTGCTTCCTGTACTGATACGGAAAGAATTGATTGCAGTGCGGTGAGCGGTACCGGATAATTGAAGCTCAGCTGCACATCGTTTGCCGCTTCCGGAATGAGGTTATTGGTGTCGATTGGTATCCACCGCTCGGAATTTTTCCGCAGCGTATAACCCGGCTGGGAATAGGTGATGCGGAGCGCTTCGCTGGTAACGGTGAACTGTCTTTTGCCTTCTATTTGTTTTCCGTTGAGCGCTCGTACGCTGTCGTTAACGGCGATTGTGTATTTCTGCCCGGGTTTAAGGCTTTCTTCAGGTTCAAACGCAAGGTACCGCGAGCCGTACCAGCGGAATACGCCTTTTACGGCAGGACTGATTGAAAGGTATGGAGATTCCCTCTCCGGTTTGCTGAGGGCGCCGATTGCTTTCACCGGCAGCGAGAATACGACATACAAGGACGGGGAGGTTACTGTAGCGGGGATCTTACCTTTTGGCCCCCAATCGGCAACCGTAAGCGCTCCGCTTTGCGGAAGGTCTATGGCGCCGGCTTGCGGCTCGGCTGCTATTCCGCTGGAGCTTGCCGTTTGAGCGCCGGTCTCTGCTGTTACTTGAGGCGTGTAGGAGGTTTTGTATGCCGTAAACGCCCGCACCCCGGGAATAACCGAAACATCTTTTGCCGATGTTTGTGGCGCAGGCGCTTTTAACGCCGGTATTTTGGAGGTCTGTTCGGGTTCAGGCGTTTCTATCGCATACTGCGGCAAAAACTGCTTTTCAAAGTCCGACATATTCGGATCATCGTACTTGCGCTGCGTTTGTTCTTGCAGCTTCGCAATATACGCTTTTTGCGCCGCATCGCCTGAACGTGAACCTTTGCCGCAGCCGGCGATCAGGGCTGCAATGGTTATGATTATCAAAACAATACCGAACTTTTTCATCGCTCTTTCAACTCCATTCAATAGGGAACCTCTCAAAACCTTGAGTTTTTTAGAAGATGCCCAATAGTATGACAATTTATGGTAATAGCGGGAACAGCTCAACATGTGAGTGTGTCGATGCGTTCCTATCTATAAGGATACCAGCATGAGCATACAAAAATGCTCTTTCTATTATACAAGAGCTGTAGGGAATATACAACACGGAATGTTAGGGGTATCAAGGCAACATCGCTCTTATTCACGAGGAATACTTCCATGTTAGAAAGTCGGGGATATGAAACATTTGCAGGGATGTAGAATGAGACCGGCGGGATTCGAACCCGCCACCTACTGCTTAGAAGGCAGTTGCTCTATCCAAATGAGCTACGATCTCAAAACTGGTCATTTGCTAACGCAAATATGGTGTAATCATACTATAGGAACGAAAAAAAGTCAACCTGTCGTGCAAATACAACACGGAAATTATAAATTGCAAGAGGTATTGCCCCAAAAAGAGATCTTTATGATACTTTCAGATACTGTTGATTGGCAGTTTCATAGTTAAATGGTTTT
>CAUVHB010000073.1:0-6711 GCA_963551335.1 uncultured Treponema sp. | reverse complement strand
TAGGAGAGTAAGCCTTCACTCCAAATACCGCAAGCCTATTATTCAGCCGCTTGAACTTAGGCAGATTACCGAATAGCCAGCCGCGGAATGTGTATTTGCTCATTTCCAGATTAAAGCTTTCTTCTTTAAGCAGCTTCAGCTTTGGGCACAGCTCTTCAAGCTCAGTACCGTTATCGATTCCCCATCGGAATACCGCACCGGTATGTTTAACGGTATCGTGGTGCTTTGAGAATCCTGCTGTGGCTCTACACATCAGCTCAGTGATAATCTGTGCTTCTGGAAAAAAGTCTGCAATAATGTCAAAGGTCTCTTTAACCTCGGCTTCCGTCAGATACATGAGAAGCCCTTCTATTATGATCAATACATAAGAGGGTTCCTTGTAGTTACCGGAACTCTTTACCGCGGTAACCCATGCAGTATCAAGTACGGATCCGGTGAGCATCTTTCTCCGATCGGTATCGGAGAAGAACTGCCGCCGTACCGCCATGCTATCGGCAAGGTCAAGATCGAACCAGCGGATAGTTCCGTTATCGACACGGGAGAATCGGTCATCAAGTCCGCACGCAAGATTAAGTACAGTACAATCAGGATGCGCTGCAATAAAAGAGGCAGCTTCCCGGTCAAACATAATCGTGCGTGCAATAACTCCCTCATGGCTCATAAATTTGTCGTATTTTGAAGTATCGCACTGCAAGGTTGCAAGAATTTTTACAGCGGTATAATCTTTAATCCTCGCATTTTTCCGCTGAGTCTCAGTTGCTTTTATCGTAACCGGTATCAGCATCGTCTCTTGTATAGCACCTAATTGCAGAGGCGGAGTATGCTTTTGTTCATTCATCATCATATCCTTTTATAGTTTTGAGAGATGTCCTATAGATAGGCATTCGTGTATCTAAAAATAATAGTTATCCTACGCTAACTTTTTATCAATGTCAAGAATAAAAAAATGCCGATTAATTCGTTTCTGAATTAACCGGCGTTTCAAGGCTTTAACAAGAATTGCTGGGACAGAGATTTCCTTACGCTTGCCCGTTCAGCTGTAAGTATATTTGATCGGCAAGACCGAGTCCCGCGTTTTTGGTCATTGTGCGGGAAAGCTCTTCGTACATCATATCGTCGTACATTTTACCGGCAAAGCTGTCTTTTCCGGTCAAGCTGTTTTTGCCGAGTGTACTCCGCATGGAATCGAGCATGATTTTGACAAAGTAGGATTCAAGCTCAAGGGCTTGCTGATACAGTTCGGAGGTTTTATCGATAGTGGCCTTTGTACCGGAGTGCTGTGCCGCAGAAATGGCGCCCATACCCTTAGGCTGTGCCGCGCGGTCTGCATCAGTAGGATTGACAATTTCAAAAGAGCTGAGATATTCTCCCGGAAGCCGCGTCGAAAGGTTTGGGTGTGCGGCTTCCTGCGCCGCAGAAAAACGGGCGGATTCGGTCTTTAAGGAATCGAGCAACTGAGAAAAGCTCTGCGTGTTTTTTGCGGTATGTTTGTTCGCCGTGCGTAATCGTTTTGAGTGTTCGCCATCCTGCACAGACGACTGCGGCGCTGTATACGTATTTTGCTTTACCGATTCAATCATTACATCCGCTCCTTCAATCAGGGCAACGGCACCAGACTATTTTTTTAACAAATAATAAAGGCTGTTCAGCCAGAGTTGAACCTTGCGGTTCAAATACTTGCCCAACCTCTATTATTCTGCGATTTTTCTTTACTCAGTCTGATGCAGTTGTCTGTTTTCTAGAATTAAATATGCGAAATGTTAGACAAAATTTCGCACAAACAGAATACTACCGCTTTAAGCCGACTGCGGTGCCGAGCATATTGTCGCTTGTTTGGATAGCTTTTGAGTTAAACTCGTAGGCACGCTGTGCGACAATCATATTGACCATTTCGCTTACCGTCGAAACGTTCGACATTTCCAAAAACTTATGCTCGGTTTTGCCGAATCCGTTAAAACCGGGGCGCCCTGCAATCGCCTGACCTGATGCCGGCGTTTGCCGGAATAAATTGCTTCCTTGCGCGGAAAGCCCAACCGGATTTTGGAAGCGGTAAAGTTCAATTTGCCCCACTTCTACCGGATCATCCTGCTCCCCTACCCGTACCGACACACGACCGTCTTGGCTGATTGCGATGGTGTGCGGAAGATAGTTTTCCGGGAAAATAATTTCCGGCAAACAGCGAAGTCCGTTTGAGGTTACCAGCTGCCGGTCGGCATCGATTTTAAAGGAACCGTCCCGCGTATACGCGTAGGTGCCGTCATATTGCAGCACACGGAAAAATCCCTCTCCTGCAATTGCCACATCGGTAGAAACACCGGTGTTCTGCAGCGAGCCTTGCTCAAAATTCCGCTGCGTTGCGGCGAGCTTTGCACCGTGCCCCATCTCCACGCCGACAGGCGTAATCGTATCTTCGGTTGCAGGAGTTCCCGCTGCCCTGATGGTCTGGTACAAAAGGTCTTCAAACTCCGCCCGCTGCTTTTTAAAACCGCTGGTATTCACGTTTGCAAGATTGTTTGCAACGGTATCGATATTTGCTTGCTGACTGTTCATGCCGGTTGCGGCTGTCCATAAACTTCTAACCATCTTTTATCTCCTTACATTTGGATGAGCTTATTTTACTTTGGCAACCTCATTCCAGAGCTTACTCATCATGGTATCTTCGGATTGAATTGTCTTTTGATTTGCTTCGTATGCGCGATTGACCTCGATCATGCGAACCATCTCATTGACCACCTTAATATTCGAAGCCTCGACAAAGCCCTGCACCACAACAGGACGATCACCGCCCTCCGCAGCAATAGCGGAACCGGATACGGGGGTATCAACGTAAAAACTGGAACCGCGTTTTTTCAGATAGCGGTCATTTTCAAAGGTTACGATTTTAAGCCGGTCGGTCAGCGTTGCATCAGAATCAGGTTCGGTGATCGGACGCGCATAAACATCCCCATTTTGGTTCACCTTATATTCTTTATCCTGTAAAAAAATCCGACCGTTTTCTCCAAGGACGGGATAGCCCTCTTTGGTCATCAAATAGCCTTCAATGCCGACGGTAAAGTTCCCGTTACGGGTATACCGTTCGCCGTACGGAGTTTCCACGCAGAAAAAACCCTTGCCTTCGAGCGCGAGATCTGATGCAGCGTTGGTCTGCTTTAACGAGCCCTGCTCAAATTCGGTAAAGATTTCATTCAGCTCCACCCCCAGACCGAGCTTCCCAATAATGGGCGCAATGTCGGAGGAACCAAAGGGATTTTTAACAACACCATCATCATTTAAGCGCCGTATTAATAATTCGGGGAAATTTTTATGGGTCGCAACGTCCCGTTTATAGCTTGTCGTATCGGCATTTGCTAAATTCTGAGCGATAACGTCCAGCTGTTTTTGCTGAGCGTTCATACCGCTTGCCGCAGTATACCAACCTCTAATCATAAGAACCTCTCTACAAAATATCGGCACAGGGGGAAAAATATAAAGGGGTTTCGTTTAGAGAACTCAGATAAGTTTTTTTAGATTTTCAAAGATTTTTTCTATAGCCGGGCATCCGGCTTTAATCGTTTACCGTGAAAATAACGGTACATCTACTGCGTTGTACGCCGAAATCAACACCCCCGACGCAGACGTTGGGTACCGTGCTCAAAGTACAAAAATCATATCTAAATTACAGACATGTATCAACACCCCCGACGCAAGCGGCGGGGTATTAAACCCTCAGCACGTATAACACAAAACTCGGGACACTTACTATCCTTGATTAACAAATCTCAATTTTATGCTTTGGGCAAATCAACCAAATCGGACAAACATTGCAAAGAATTTTCGACGTGGCAACAGTTAGTCGCGATGTGGTACGCCCAACTCGCAAACCATAACGGTCTTGAAAAGTCTCATCGATTCTCTCAACACAAGCAGTCGTCGCCGGTATCATCTGGGTAATTATAAATTGCAAGATACAGCAGCGTTCGACAAAGGTTCTGACATTTTGCTCGCCTTATGAATTTATCTTGGACAGATGCAAAAAATTATCTGATGTATTTGCCCTATCGAAGTTTGACATTTGAGGAGCTTACCGCTATACTTTTTCTATGCTCAGTAATTTTCATACCCATACCTATCTGTGTAGACATGCTGAGGGTATTCCGCTTGATTATGTACGGCAGGCAGCAGCCGACGGTTGTTCTGCACTCGGGTTCTCCGATCATTGTCCGTATCCACACGATGATATGTGGCTTTATTGCCGGATGGCGGCAGCAGACATACCGCTGTATAAACGTCTTGTTGAAGACGCAAAAAAAGAAGCCGACTTTCCTGTGTATTTCGGATTTGAGTGCGAATGGTCGCCGCAGCATCGCAGATGGTTTAAGGATGAGTTAATCGACCGTTATGGCGCTGACTATTTGGCGTTCGGTTCCCATTGGTTTCCGCTGCACGGAGAGTTTGAATATATTGCGACCGTTACCGAAAGGCGCCTGCTACATACCTATATCGATTTTACGATTGAAGGAATGAAGTCGGGGCTTTATGCATTTTTAGCTCATCCCGATTTATTTTTGAGCAGCATCCGATCTATCGATGCCGACTGCCTTGCTTGTGTCGATGCGCTGATCGATGCGGCAAATGATTTGGGGATACCTCTTGAAATAAACGGCTACGGGCTGATTAAATCGAAGATGCGGCGCGATTATGGCGAAGACTATCAATATCCTGTAGCGGCATTTTGGAAACGGGCAGCGCAAAAAAATGCCCGAATTATCTGCAACGCCGATGCGCACCAAATAGAGCAAGTATTGGCAGGAGTACAAAACGGTATCCGGTACGCGGAAGACCTTGGCATACCGATACTCGATGCGGCGGAAGCCTTGGGCTTTGCACATAGATAGGATAGATTCACAGGTATGTTGAAAGAGGGGATTTTTTTGAGGATATACAATGCATAAGGATACACCGCATACTACTGAACGAAAGGCAGCCCGTGCCATTGTGGAAGGGCGGGTTCAGGGCGTCGGATTCCGCTATTGGACGGTACAGGTCGCGCGGGAATTCGGCATTACCGGCTGGGTGCGGAACTGCCGCGACTATTCAGTGGAAATATTTGCGGAGGGGGAAGGCGCCGCGCTCTATGAATTTTTCGATGCGGTACAGCATAGTCATCCCCGCGCGTATATTTCCAACTTTACCGTTACAGCTGCGCCGTATCAGGGGTTACGGTCATTTGACGTCCGCTTTTGAAAATATGCATACCGTTACAGCGTTGCCGAGGGCAGCGGGTATTAAACACTCCGCACAGCTAAATGCTCGACATACAACACGTGTTGGAACAAAACATGTCTTCGAGCGATGTATATAGACGTACTCTGATCGAGAGGTACTCAGGACATACGCTGTTAATGATACATCTATAGAGGAGAATGTAATGGCGCTTAAAATAGTGCTTCCGTTTTTGTATCTTGGTTTCGGTTTCGTCGTGGGAAAAACGCGGATCGACATAAAAAATCAGACGGCATATCTTTTAACCAGATTGGTTATTCCAATGGTTATTATTTATAACATTGCAACGTTTCACGGCGATTTGTTTTTTATTATTGCTGCTATGATAGTTATGTTGACTTCAATGATGTTTTTAAGCCGGCTGTTTACGTCCGATGCTGTGGAACGTTTATGTTTTTTCTATTTAAATATCGGATGGCTTGCTTTGCCTGTTGTTACTGCGGTGTGGGGGGACAGTGCCGCAACGGCAATTCTTTCACTTTATATCGGTAATTCACTTTTCGGAAATTCCATCGGAGCCGGTATGCTAATCAATAATGGCGCTGTAAAGATTGATATAAAACGGACGTTGAAATCTCCACCGGTAGCAGCACTCATTATCGGCGCTGCCTGTATTCCTTTCGGTGATATCTTTCGGCAGTATCTCCCGCCGGTATATCGAACAGTAAAATGGCTTCTCACTTTTTTAGGTATGGGAGTGCTCGGAATATGGCTGGCACAAATAAAACTCTGCCGTAAAGATTTTAAAGCTGCGCTGCGCTGGGCGTTGCTCAGAGCGGTAACAGTAGGCTTTTTTTTAACTTTGTTTATCTATATTGCAGGTATGTTCAAACTTGAACTAGTAACTGCGAATAAATCCGCACTGTATATCATCTGTATTATGCCGCCTGCCGCCAATATTATCGTATTGGAAACACATTACTGCCATACAGGAAAATCCGCCGGACTTACTGCTTGCGGTACCCTTTTGAGTTTAATGCTTATCGTTATATACATCGTAGTAACAAAACTGATGTTCTAAATACGGCAAATATGCTGAGTGCCCAATTATATGGCTAAATGATTTCCCAGTTTTTAATATACCCTTCCAACTCATCAAGCATCGCAAGAATAACCGGTTTGTTTTTTTCCGAATAGATTTCAGCTTCTTTTTCAAGCTTTTGAAAAAACGGGAACAACGGACGCAGTTTCGCAATGGGTACCTTTGTCGGATGGTACTTTAAAAGAACACTTCCGGTAACGGGATTGTATTCAATGTCTTTGATAATTGATGAGAGTGCAGGCTCTTTTAGAATAGATAACGCCCGCTCGGTGATTGCATTGTCTTTAAAGACAGGCGCCCGTAGCCGTATACGACCGGGGAAAAAGCCGGTAATCATTGTATGTCCTTCAACAGTGGTTGCATAGCTTCGATACTGACGGCGATGGTCAGCGAATTATGCAGCGTTG
>CAUVHB010000072.1:0-6717 GCA_963551335.1 uncultured Treponema sp. | reverse complement strand
GTTCATGGTCAACATTAGTGCAACTTGTAGGAACAGCAACAGCACAAACGCTGATAATGGTATTTTTTTCTACGCTTTTTTCTTTTATACTCGGTGCGCCGCTCGGTGTGTTGCTATGCATCACTGCGGAAGGGAACCTTATGCCTAAGCCGGTGTTGCATCAACTTATCGACCGGGTGGTAAACATATTACGCTCATTCCCCTTTATTATATTGATGATTTTGCTCTTTCCATTTTCGAGGCTCATCATCGGCACCAGCATCGGAACAGCCGCAACAGTCGTACCGCTTTCCATCGCCGCCGCCCCCTTTGTTGCGCGAGTTATCGAAAACGCCTTGCTCGAAATCGACCGCGGTGTTATCCAAGCGGCGCTTGCAATGGGATCTTCTACTATGGAGATTATCTTTAAAGTGATGATTCCGGAAGCACTGCCGCCCCTCGTTGCAGGCATTACACTGACTATTATCAACCTTATCGGGTATTCAGCGATGGCGGGAGCGATCGGAGGCGGAGGGCTCGGCGATTTGGCAATTCGATACGGCTATCAGCGGTTCCGCAGTGATATTATGCTGGCGGCGGTCATCGTCATTTTGGTGATGGTAGAACTTATTCAGTTTATCGGCACAAGAATCAGCACGGCGCTTGCAAAACGGCGGTAAATGCAAACAGCTGACCAGCGTAAAGGAAAATAATCCGCGGCGTTTTGGATATGATTGTGTGTAGGTGTTGAATTCATACAGTAGCGGAATATAGCTTGTCCAAAATGACAGTTTTTTTGATTGACCTTTCAGCAATAGTGTGAGAAAATAGAAAAGATGCCCTCATCGTAATCAACCAAATCTACAGATGTGGGCAAGAAGGAGTATGAAACCTATGTTAAAAAAATTGGTTTGCATTCTATCTGCGGGGCTGATGACTGCAGCTCTTATGTCATGTTCGCAAGAAAAAAAGGAAGAGGGACCTATTACGCTTCATTATTGGACGCATGAGGATCCCGCTCGTACCGAGCTTGAAACAAAGCTTATCGCTCAGTTTGAAAAGGATAATCCGAATATCAAAGTAGAGCGGACAACTCAGGGCGCTGCAAAGCTCATTGAGCTGGTACAAACCGCTTTTGCGGCTAATCAGGGGCCGGATATTTTCAATTTATCTATCGAAGATGAATATTCTTATGTTGCAAACGGTAGAGTCGCTCCGGTTGATCCCAAAGCCGCCGGTTATGCCGATCAGGCAGCGATCTATGACAGCTATTTGCCGGAAATTCTCAATGCGGTAACGAAAGACGGAAAAGTGTACGGTTTGCCATTGGAAATTACCAACTGGTGTATCTATATCAATAAGAAAATTTTTCGCGATGTCGGTTTGGATCCCGAAAAAGATTATCCCAAAACATGGGAGGATATGGTTGCCGTTTCCGAAAAATTGGTTATCCGCGACGGTGATATTCTGGTACGCAGAGGTTTCGATTTCCGCTATCCGTATTATCTTGTTGCCTTTGTTCCGATGGTAGAGCAGCTCGGCGGTCAACTCATTAGCGATGATGGAAAAACAGCGATTATCGGCGATGAAGCATGGATCAAGTTCCTTACCTTTATGCGCGATTGGGGACCTTCCGGAAAGAACCTCGGCTCTCCTACCTACAAGAGCGCACGTAACCTGTTCAATAAAGACAATAACGACATTGCAATGGCAACGACCGGTTTATACCAGCAGGGACGGATCCGCAAGGATAATCCCGACTTCTATAATAGCGGTGAGTGGATGGTCGTTCCGTTCCCCCAATTTAAGAACGCAGTTAAAGAAGTTCCCGCTTGCTATTACGGGCATTTCTTAATGGTTAACAACGATATTTCCAAGGCGAAGCAAGAAGCTGCATGGAAGCTCATCGGCTTTTTACTCAAGCACGGTGAAGATTATCTACGAGAAGGCGGCAATATTATTCAGCCGACCAAAGCGTTGCTCAATTCGCAGACACTTAAAGATATGCCGTATTCCGATGTATTTATCAACGATATGAACAAAGGTCACATGGTATATTACGGAGCGAACAGTGCAGAGCTTCAAACTGCAATCCGATCGGCTGTTGAATCGGTTATGCTTTCCGGCGTTTCTCCTGAAAAAGCTCTGGAGTCTTTGCGGACTACGGCGCAAGAAATTCTTGACGAAGAAAATAAAAAATAAATAGTTACCTTGAAATGCGATGTTCTAACTCGTGCTATTTGTACGAGTTAGAACTCACCGACCTGTTCGGAAACTTCCGTTTATGAACAGGTCGAGTACTCATCGGTAAAGGAAAAGCGGTTATGTTTAACTCAAAAAAAAGTGGCGGTATTGAAAAAAAGATCGCACGGTGGGGTATTATCTTCGTTACTCCCTCGGTGTTGTTTTTTACTGTATTCAGTTTTTATCCTATTATAAATGCGTTCATCGAAAGCTTTTTCGACAAGCGCGTACTCAGCAGTGTTCCCCCTAAGTTTGTAGGGCTGCAAAATTATTTCTATATTTTTGACGCTTCCCGATACAATAATCCGATGTCATTCTTAAATTCACTACGCGCAACGGTTGTGTTTACGCTCGGAACATTTATACCGCTTGTAATACTCAGTCTTTTGTTTGCAGTGCTTATCAGTTCATTGGCGCGGAACAGTTTCAAAAAAGTTTTTCAGATAGCGTATTACACGCCTGCTATTCTATCGTCGGTTGTTGCTGCGGCTATTTGGCTGCTGATTTTTGACCCGCGCGGACTAGGAAATTACTGGATTAACAAACTCCTTTCCACGCCCGGCGTTGACCATCAATGGCTGCTAAACAGTACGATGCTTCAATTTTCTACAATGATTGTATATTTTTGGAAGTATATCGGATATTTTGTTATTCTTTTTATCACTGGACTTTCGACTATTCCTCCGGTGGTATACGAAGCGGCTTTAATCGATGGTGCAAATAGGTTCCAAGTCTTTTGGTCGATTACGCTGCCACTCCTCAAACCGACAGTCGTATTGGTTTCAATTATGGCGATGCTGCAATGTCTAAAAACGTTCAGCACACAATATCTCTTTACCCAGAACGGAGCTTCTCTCGGACCGATCAACGTTATCACGCTGAATATTTATCAAACCGGTATTAAGCTGCAGCGGATTGGACGCGCAAGCGCGATGAGTATCGTATTATTTTTGATGATGCTCTTTCTAACATGGCTACAATTCCGCTCGTCAAAGCCTGACGAAACCGATTATTAAGAGCGCGAGGCATAGGAGCTGATATGAAACAATCTATGACGACAGGAGCGCTTTCGGCTATTAAAATCGTATTACTGCTGGCGCTTGCTGCTTTTACCGTGATGCCGCTCATTTTTATGTTGACCGCTTCATTTATGTCGGGAAAAGAAATTATGCAGATGCCCTATAAATGGATACCCGAAAGCTGGCAGTACACCAATTTCTTGACGGCAATTAAAGGCAATGACGGTGATTATATTTACGTTAGAAATATCATCAACTCGTTTATTGTGGCAATTACCGTATCGTGTACTACGGTTCTACTCGCATCGATCACCGGTTACGGGCTGGCAAAGTTCAGATTCCGCGGACGGAACCTCATCTTTATGCTGATTATGGCAACAATGATGATTCCGTTTGAGGCTATTATGATACCGCTATACATGATCGCAACTAAACTGCATATTCAAAATACATACACGGGGCTGATACTGCCCTTTATGGTGAGCGCTTTCGGTATTTTTATGATGCGCCAATACCTTATCACCTTTCCAAATGAGTTTTTGGATGCGGCGCGTGTGGACGGTATGCACGAGTTTTCTATCTATTCGCATATTGTACTGCCAAACTGTAAGCCCGTTATCGCGACGCTCGCGATCCTTTCGTTCAGAACGCAGTGGGATAACCTGCTGTGGCCGCTGCTGGTTTCTCAGTCCGATGCGATGAAAACCATTCCGCAATACATTACCTCATTTACGGCGGAACGGAGCACCGACGAAGGCGCAATGATGGCTGCCGCCGTTATTGCCAGCATCCCGATGATGTTGATCTTCTTCGGACTTTCCAAATACTTTATCGGGGGATCGGTTGTATACGAATCCCGCAAAGGGTAATCTTTTGAAAATATGCATACCGTCTACGGCGTTGCAGAGCGAATAACAGTCCTCGACGTGCAAAAAGCACGCCTGCGGGTGTTATTCGCTCTGCGCCTTGTATCCGGTACCACTATTTTCAAAAGCGCTGGAAAGGCGGCACATCTGCGTTGTCGCTACGCCGAAATAAATGCTCAACGTACAGTAAGTACGCCTCCGCTTTATTTCGGCTAGGCTCCTAACATCTGCACCGTCTATTTCAAACGGCTTACGTCAAAAGCTTTTCAGAACCGACAAGGATGTCGGGGGTTCCACACAGCAGTGATGTTTTGCCTGAGTCTGCTGCCGATGTATATGCCGATGTATATAGAGATACATCGGCAAAGAGACTAGTCTATTTTGATATTCTTTACGAATGCAGTAAAGTTTTGTTGAGCTTTGTTAACCCGCTCAGTTGCGGTAGCAATGTCCGTTCTTAGGTTATCCAGTTCGGTTTCGAGTTTGAGCAGCTTGATTAAGAATGCTCTGCCTTGCTGACTTTCCGATCCGACTGCTTCAAGATTTTTTCGTATACGGTCTTGCTCCTTTGAGGTTTCCGTCTGACGATCCTGCAAGCTTTTGAGCGCCCGCTCCTCTGCGGTAACCTTTTCTTTTTCCGTTATAATCGACGCAAATGCCTTTCGCACCTTTTCGGGTATTTCGGCATTGGTTGTATAGGAGATAAAAGTGTTTGAACTCATATCGAATATTTTTTGAGCCGATTGAGAAATACGCGATTCTTCTACTTTTAACTCGGTACCGGCGTTTGCGGCAGCCTTAAACTTAAACCGATATTTGTTTGCAGTCGTTTCCGCAAGGGATTGTTTTGACATAAGCTCAAAACCGGCATTTTTTGGGTGTTCGACGATAACAGTTCGCTCTTTCTTGTCCATATTTTGGATCAGGTAGGTAGTGGTTTGAACTTGCCGGTACGATGTCGTCATAATTCCGTCAGCCATTTTTACGGTTTCGATCATTCGCGTGGAATTTGCTCGTTTTGAACCGACTACCTCAATATCATCCCCATAGGCGATCAAGCGTTTTTCTGCTTCGGGCAAAAACTCTAAAAGAGCATCGCCTGCGTATTCCCCGCCGTCAAAAACGGTAATGGGGCCTGCCGGAAGTTTTAAGCCCGATGTATTTTCGATGCTGATGCAGAATTTGGGACTAACGCGCTCGTTGTATGGAATGGCAGAAAATACTGAATACTTTTCCGCAGGAAGAGCGGCAAGGGTGAGCGGAATCATCGTACTTTGCTGCCGTCCAAGCGTAACGGGTTTTGACGGCGTAAAGGCAAACATTTCTCCAACATTGACTTCTTGGGCTTGATGTTCAAAATAGGCAGGAGCGCTTTGTTCCTTTGCGTCTTGATATTCCGTTTCATTCTCCGTTTCATCATACACTTCGGTTGCATATCTAAAAGCCTCTTTTTTCATCGTCGACCGATTTTTTGCAAGCGGCACAGCTGCGGCATATTCGATCGCTTTATCAGCGGAGACAAAAGTTTCCGCACTTGCAGTTTGTGCAATGGCGAGCGGCACTTCGGGGCGGTAGGTGTAGTAGGGGGCATAGAGGTTTTGCGTAAAACCGACCGGTCTTCCCGTTGTGAGGGTGAGCGTAATATTTTTCCAGTCAAGATCGGTTGAATTGTCGATAATCGCCCATGCCTGAAACGCCGCTTTATCGGTGCCCATATCGAGCCGATAGCTTGCTTTCCATATTGGTGCTTCCATAACGTAGGAAAGCCCTATTTTCCGCTCTCCCTGCGCATCGATGGTAATATTCAGTTTCTTGCGGTTTTTTGCCGAAGCGTCGAGGATGAGCGCCAAAGCGGTTTGCAAATCTTCATTTCGCTTTTCATCAGTAAATTTGAAAGACTGAATGTCCGAAAACGCGATAAGGTGGATGCCGTCTTTCGCCGCAAGCGAAATAAAAAAAGAGTCCGTGTCTTTTGAGCCGTTTTTATCGACGCTTAAAATCTTTCCGGTAATCTGATGCGGCGTAAACAGCTCCACTTCGGCGCCCTTTTGCGCCTTAAGGATGTCATACAGCGTTGTAGCGGCGGAAAGGTCTATCTTTAAACTTTCCAACGTTTTCCGCAGTGTGTCCTCAGACTGATAATTGACAGCCAAGCTTTTTGCACCCGGATCCGTAACAACGAGGGACTTTAACACATCGTTCATTTGAGCGGGCGAAAATAAAAGTTCTACATTCCCCGCGCCGGAAACCGTTCCTTTGTGGACGTAGTGCGCAACACCCGATGAATACAGGGTAACCTCTTTAAGCGGAATGTCATCCGCGCTAAAGTTTTTTGCAGGGTCAGCTGCAACTCCGGCAACACAAGCCATAGATAAAATTGTAAAAATTATGTTCTTCATAATGTGGATTATACTAACGCGCGTGAAAAAAAGAAAGGGTACGCGATAATCGTATCAGATATTTTTCAATTCTTGCAATTTATAGAAATTTATAGAAATTTTGAATTTTCCTCTTGACTTTTGAGGGGGGGGGGGGGGGGGGGTATTTTGTAAAAAAGAATTATGAATGGGTTTTTTTTTAAAAAAAAAAAAAATTTTTAAATAAATTTT
>CAUVHB010000071.1:0-6746 GCA_963551335.1 uncultured Treponema sp. | reverse complement strand
TAAATAAAGAAAGATCAAGCGCCTGAAAATCTTCCAGCACTTTTTCCGAATAATTCGGCTGCTTATTGCGTTTTACTCGCTCCATCGCTTGCTCCCATAGCTGTAATGAACGGGTATCCAGTTCCGTGCCTTCTGTTAACACCATGCTGCGGTACGGCTGCTTGTGCAGTTGAATATTCCCATACATTGCATGGTTTTGCAGCTTCCAGTTCCGATGGATGTAGTTGCGTACCTGTGTGTACAGCTCCTCGCGCGAGGCGCAGAATATCACTGCGCTATCGGCGGTTTCATCAGCGACTGCGGCGCGTTCGTTACGGTGATGCTCGATATAGTCAACCGTTTTAGGATTATTCGTGATAATCAGCTGTTTCATTTTTTTTCCTTTATTGTTATGTTTCATTTAAGAGCGCCGCTGTTTCCATAATGCGGTCGAGTTCCTCTTGGGTGTCGCACACAAGAGACGCTGCATAGTACAATGCAATGGCAGTTTCGGTTGTCAACATCCCCATCGGTACGGCGCCTTCTTTCCATAAATTCCGTGCGCTGGCATAATTGGAAAAGTAGATAACTTCTTCCTGCTGCGACGTACAATAAAACCTGCATTGCCGTTTTTTGCCGCGCTTAAGAAATTCTTTTAAAGAATATGAGCTATCCTTCATATTGGCCGTACCGTTTTCGTACAGTTCTAAGAAGAATGTATGTATATCTTTTTGTAACGGAATGAGCCGGTCACTTCTAATGCCGGGATATGTTTTTATCAAAAACATATTGTCGGCAGCTTCGCTCAAAAGGCTTTCAAAAACGAGGCTGTCGCTTTCCTCATAATCCGAAAAAAGACCTTCTCCTCTAAAGAGCGGCGTCGGCATATTCCAGTTGACGAAGCCGATAGCGCCGGAATCGACAAACTTGAGATTGAGCGGCGAAAGTACCTTGCCGTTAAAAGACACATAAACGCCGTTCTCTTTTTCCCACGCGAGTTTGATTGCTTCATTAAAGTTCCGCCGCGCCTCTTCAGATTCCGACGGGGCGGCGCCGGAGGCGGTCAATACGATGGAAACCGGCGTGTCGGCAAACAGCCAGTATATCAGCGGCGCGGTATACACCAGCGTGTCGGTTCCGTGCGTGATGACGATGCCGTTTGCCGTACCCGAAGCAATTTTTTCGCAGATTGCGTGGATAAGCCGCGCCCAATCCGCCGGTTCCAGCTCTTCGCTAAACAGCCCGTCGGAAATACTCGGCTCAATGCGGATATGACGCTTTGCAATATCGGTATCCAAAAGTTCGGAAAGAATTTTGGTACTTCCCGCCTTTACCTGTCCGTTTTGTATGGTGCCGGAAATTGCGCCACCCATCGAAAGCACATAGATAATGCGGACATTCAATTCTTCCTTGATAAGCTGTTTTACCAACTGCTGGTCGGCAAAGCCTTGCGTCCGCTTCATCACCTTTCCGCACAGAATTTCGAGGTATTTCATCGAACCAGTTTTAAGCAGTTCCGATTCCTTGGGATGTTTGGCAAGCATCTCTTGCACGAGTGTCCGCAGCGTTGTTTCGTCCGATATCTTTATCCATTCATCTTGAGCAAGCAATACTGCGGGGTCGGCGCCATCGATAATAATCTTTTGCAGCAAGGTACGCACAATCGGATGGTTAATGGTTCCTTCCTGCGCAAGTCGCAAAATACGGGCATAGTATTGGGGCTGCGCGACAAGCGAATCGATGGTTTTCCCCGTGCGCTTCAGCAGCGGGAGAATATCTTCGAGGATACCGTTTGCGGCGATTTTCGGCTCAATGCCGCATTGCAGCGTCGCTTCAAAAAAATCTGCAAGCCGCGCCTCTGCACACAGCGCCTGTACAATCGGGATGGATAGCCCGAAGGATTGAATGTAGCGCAGCTTCCGCGATTGCTGATTTTCCGGCGCAGTCTGCAAGACCTCTTGTAACAGAGCATCCGGCGCAGTGTAAAACGTGTACTCCGCTACCGGTTTCGTTTTTACGTAATCGATAAAATCTCGCGTTTTATACGGCTCGGTACGCTCCATGCGGGCATTCCACAACCGACTTTCAGAAATCAGCGCCTGTCCCTGCTTGAGCATCTCTTCCTGCCGCCGCAAATCTTCGTTCACCGCTTTCCGCACAAAGTTAAAAGAGTTAAGATTGCGCAGCTTTACATAGTGCTGCGGCGGGTTGGGCAATTCGGTAGAAGCAACGTACGCATTGCAGCGAATTCTATGGATGCCGTCGGAATCAGTCAGAAGCCCAACATACCGCAGCCGGTTGTTTAGTTCGGTTAAAAACATTTCCGCTTCTTCACCCAGCTCAAGGTTGTTGCCGGTGCGTATTCTAATGCTCGGCATCCCCGCAGAGCTATAATCCATAAACGCCTTGCCGTCGGCGTGCATCAGGCGCCCTGCATCTTCTTCAATGCGTATTTCCAAAATATCAATCTGCTTTTTGTGTTTGTGAAATTCAATATCAAGGGCGCCGTTTTCTGCAATTTTTATCGAAGCGCCGCATAACTGATATTCAGGAGGAAGCGCCGGCATCCCCGACGGGTATTCATATTGCGCCTTTTGGATAAGCGTACAGCCGAGACTGTGAGCAAGGCGATACGCATCGCGGGCAATTTGCTCTTTTAAAAGCGGCGGGGCGCCGGGGCTACGGGTGCAAATGGCACAGTGTTCGGCGGCGGAACCCGCTTTGCATGTACAAAACGCTTTTTCATCCGATAAAATTAAAACGCGGATTTCGAGAAAAACAAAGGATTGGTACAAGCGTTCCCCCTGCAACACTGGATAAACTCAGCGCTCGTGAAAAATATGAGCAGTTCAAAAGATTCTTATGAGAATATACAAAAAACTGAAAAAATTATACAACTATGCGAAAAAATATGATATACTATATATGCGAAAGATTCCCTGAGTTATTTTATGATTTTTCTCAGTGTTTAACAGAACGACACTTTCTGAACGGTTACCGTTACACCTAAGCAAAAATAGTATGCATAAAATCAGTGGATGTTGAGGAGCAGTGGTGAACAAGCGCGATTTTCCAAAAGTTCATTTTTATGATCAGGATTTTGTTGATATTTATGATAGAACTTGGGCGTTCATTCAGGATTTTTTATTCAATATAAAAACCGAAAAAGGAGCTACCGAAAGTTTCTTTCTCTATCCCGATAACAATGGATGGTTTTTAAATCAGTATGAAACCATTTTTTCGTCGTTCTTTTTCGTTTATTCAAATAGGAACTATAACGCGAATCAGGGGTTGGACTTTTTTTACGCACATCAAGAAGAGTCGGGGGCGATTCGGTCTAAGTACAATGTCGAAACCGGAGAACCGGTCTTTTCAAGCGATAACCCCGAAGGTGTTGGAATGCCGCTTTTTGCATGGGCAGAGTACAATATGTTCCACAAGACGGCGAATAAAAAACGGGTAAAGGATGTAATGCAGGTATTGACCCGCTATATGAAGTGGCTGGATGCCTCGTTTAAGCAACCGAACGGACTCTATTCCGTACCGCTTGGCGCAGTAGAAATGTATAACACGCCGCGCGAGAAAGCTGCGTATCTGGTAGATTTTAATGCGGCGATTGCGGTTAATGCGCTGTATATGTCGGTGCTGGGTGATATTTTAAACGACAAGGAATTGAGTTTTCAATATAAGCGGGTTTATTTTACGCTGAAAACCCGCATCAATGCGCTTATGTGGAATGCTGAAACTGGTTTTTATCATGATATCGATGCAAACGAACAACAATTACCGCAGAAGACGATTGCAGGTTTTTGGCCGCTCCTTGCCGAAATTCCCAATGAGGATAAAGCCGAACAGCTTTCCGCACACTTGCTCAACCCCGAAACTTTCGGTTCCGACCATCCCATTCCCAGTTTGTCGCTTGATGACCCTGCATATAACGAACGCGGGATGGGGGCGTTAGGGAGCGTGTTTCCGCATCTGAACTTTATTGTCATTAAGGGGTTAGAAAAATATGAGCGGTGGGAACTTGCGCGGGAATGCGCTATTCGCCATATCTATTATGTACTTGACGGTCTTGCTCCTGATGGCAACAGCAAAAAAGGCGCATTATGGGAGGCGTATTTGCCGCAAAAAGAAGGCCCTGCGCAGTGGCCGGAACATGAAAATTTTCCGCGCAAGCAGTATCTCTTTTCAGTTGCGCTTTCTACCATCACCTTGATGATCGAAAATGTAATCGGCCTTTCCATCAGTTTCCCGCGGAAAACCGTCGATTGGATTATTCCGAATCTTGAGGTGATGGGAATTGAAAACTTGAGCCTAAAACGCAACCTTGTTACGATTCTGTCGTCAAAAACGCAGCGAGGTTGGGAAATCCACATGGAAAGCGAGAAGCTCTATTACTTTACCATCAATATCCTCGGGCAAAAAAAGAAAACGCTGCCGATACCTTCGGGTAAGTGTTCGATGCTCATCGATAAACTGTAAGCGGAGCCGCCGGTAAGGTTTCGCAAAACCTTCACGATGATGGATTATCTTAACAGAGAACTTTCATGGATCGATTTTAATGAGCGGGTCTTGGCGGAGGCGTGTTCTGCCACGGTGCCGCTTTTGGAACGGCTCAAGTTTATCGGCATTGTATCTTCAAACTTTGATGAATTTTTTATGGTGCGTGTTGCCGGTTTACAAGAGATTTACAAAAGCGGGCGCCCTTCCGAAGAGTCTGGCGGTTTGTCCGCAGAAGCGCTGTTAAAGGCTATTGTCGAAAAAACGCGGCGCTTGTTCGATATTCAAGAGACGGTGTTAAATACCGAAATCCTTCCGCAACTTAAAGCGCGGGGGCTTATTTACCGCAAGCCGGAAGAATGTTCTCCAAAGCAGCAGCGTTTCTTACAAGAGTATTTTTACCAGAACCTCTATCCAGATATTAAACCCCGCCTGTCCGACGATGAACAATCCCTTGCCGACAGTGTCGAGAATGTGCATCTGTACGTCGGCTTTCTCTTATCGGACGGCAAAGGCACGCAAGACCGGCTTGCGATTATCTCCGTTCCCGAAGAACCCCGCTTTGTCTTTTTATCGCCGGAGGACGCTGCGCTACCGAAAGAGGGATATCAACCGCCGCCAGAGGATTGCAAAAATCATGCAAAAAAGGTGGAGTTCGTATTGACCGACGAGCTGATTCGCTATTTTGGCGCGGCAGTTTTTCCCGACACTAGGATTACCGGAACCGGCATTTTTAAGATTAACCGGTCTGCAAGTATGACAGTTGACGATTCCTCCGACGACGGTTTTATCGAGGCGTTGGAAGAAGTGCTTATCAGGCGGCGGTATTCATTTGTTGTGCGGATGACAAGTACGCATGAATCGCCGGCATTCATTAAACGGATGCGCGATCTTTTTCAACTGGGTGAAAAAGATATCTATTTAAGCGAAGCTTCCATCGCTCTTTCTTCTTTTGCAAAGATTACGGAAATAGAGGGGTTTAAGCGGCTCAAGAATGAAAAATGGAAGCATTTTACGCATCCAGCCTTTCCCTCTGACGGTACGCTATGGGATAGCATTAAGGCGCACGATATTTTGCTGCACGTTCCGTATCAGTCCTATAAACCGGTTATCAGATTATTGTCCGACGCTGCGGAAGACCCTGCCGTCAGCTCTATCCGTATGACCTTGTACCGTACCAGCAAAAGTTCCCCCGTTATCCGCGCATTGGTGAATGCGGCAAAGCATGGAAAAAAAGTTACAGTATTCGTAGAATTGAAAGCGCGCTTTGATGAAGAGCGGAATCTCGGTTGGGTAAAGCGGCTGCAAAAGCACGGTGTGCGGGTCATGTACGATCTGCCCCACCTGAAAGTCCACGCAAAGCTTTTACTGATTATGCGATGCGAGGAGCATGGCGAGCAGGGGTATCTGCACCTTTCGACTGGCAACTATAATGATGCCACTGCGCGGCTCTATGCGGATATATCGCTGTTTACCGTTAATCCGCGTATGATTGCCGACGCGCAGATAATCTTTTCGCGTCTGTGCGGTAAATACACGCAAGAGGCGCCGCGTTTTATCATGACCGCACCCGAAACACTCAAGCGTACCTTGCTTGAATATATTGAGCGAGAAATTGATAATGCACGGCGACATAAGCCCGCCCGTATTGTCGCAAAGATGAACAGTCTTTCGCATCCTGAACTGATTGCCGCACTCTACAAGGCTTCGCAGGCGGGCGTTCGTATCAATTTAAACGTGCGGGGCATCTGTATGCTCATTCCCGGACAGCGCGGCATCAGCGAAAATATTCGCGTTGTCAGTATTATCGACCGCTATTTAGAACACAGCCGGATATTCTATTTTGAAAACAGCGGTAATCCTGAATGGTATCTTTCCAGCGCGGATTGGATGCCCCGTAATCTTGAGCGGCGGGTAGAGCTGCTGTTTCCAATTTGGGATAGGCATAATCAAGCGCTTTTGGATTATTTTTTTAGCGTGTATTTTGCGGATAACGTAAAGGCCTTTGAAATGCAGCCGGACGGCAGTTGGCGCCGCAAAACACCGCAAGCAGGAGAGCTTCCGGTTCGGGCACAAGAAGCCTTGCACCGCTTTTTTGAGCAGCAAGCCACCGATTGAACTATTTTAGAGAGCTTCTCGGAACGCGGTAAACTGATAGAGATTATTTTTAATTAAAAGAAATCATAAACACCTTGTAGCAGTTTAGATTGCAGACGAATCATTCTTATGGTATTATGAGGAGAGATCGAAAAGGTGTTAAAACT
>CAUVHB010000070.1:0-6765 GCA_963551335.1 uncultured Treponema sp. | reverse complement strand
ATATTCTATGATACGCGCCTTACGGCATTGGATTGACCCAGACCTCTGGTTTATCTATGAAAAACGGGAAAAGTAACAATTTGTTATCTGCTTGCAAAAAACTGCTTAATACACTAACATATTTTATGTATAACAAGGGAGGTAGTAAATGATGAAAAGAGCTGCCTATGGACGGGCAGGTTGTCGGCTCGCTTGAGCATTCAATCAAAAAATTCTTTTGGAGTACTGTTCAATGACAAAACTTTTATTATCAAAGCCATCGGTGGCAGACGGCATTGCAAGTATTATCGATTTATTCGGTGTATATACTCCATATGACGATATTGTCCTATCATATCCCAATGATCAAAAGATACTGGAAGCCGATATGGATGCTTTACGGGCAGATGCCGCAATTGCTTTTGCAGGAATAACGAATCAATGTCAAAAAAACACAGATCGCTAATTCCTAAAACAAAATGCGGTTGCTATGAAAAGAGCGTATTTTCTTGTTGCATTTTGTGTACCGATAACGTATACTTAATTTTGTATAACAAATGATAACCGAATGGCTATCGGGTATGGAATAAACAACAAAAAATGAAGGAGTCGTTGTATGAAAAAAATGAAGTTACTCGCGCTTGGCGCTTTGGTCTGTGCAGTTTTCTCCTGCGGGCAAGGGATACCGTCCGGCGGTAACAAAGAAGATGTGGTGGTATTTACCGGCAGCGGTATCTGTTATTACCTTCCGGATATAAATACTCAGGGGACTGAACACGAGACATTTGAATACGCTCAGAAAGCTGTTGACGAAGGCAAGGCTGAGTATAAAGATGGTATGTATATCAGCAAGGAATATGCAATGAAAGATGTTTCTTTTACCTTTAGAAAGGATGGAACATACAGTTTAAAAGGAACAGGAGTTAATCTAACAACAAATGATACATATTCGGGGGAAACAAAAGGAACTTATTCAATCTCAAACGATCAGCTAATATGTACGTATCAATTTGAAAACAAAACGTATCAACATGTATATCGTATTTCGCATGACGGAGAAAAATTAGTATTGAAATCGATTGGTATAATTGGAACAACAAGTGCATCGGGACTGGAAGAGATATTCACCCTCACGCAATCAAGCGGATTATTGAACGTTTTTAGTAAATAACGCCTAAAAAGACTGCCCGTTGTGATGACAGGCAGCCTTTTTTTTACCCTTATTTTTTATTGATCTTTCATACAGCTTCTTTTTTCAAAGTAAACCGGTATTTTTTGGCTTCTGGATTTTCCGAGGTGTGTATAGGTAACGGTAAGGTTTCCTACAAAATTGTTGACTTTTACCTCCTTTGAGACAACCGGAGAACGTGCAAAATTATGCAAGTTTTTTTCAGGATGGTCATCATACGAAACATGTTCATATTTAGTGTGCCATGCTATGGCGTCTTTCCATATTACAACTATATTTTCATATTGAATTGCCGGTTTATACCATAGACCGTTGCGTTTAAAGTCTGCTTCAAGAACATAATATGGCGTACACGGAGTTGTCTCAAATCTTACAAGGTCAGCAAGTCTTGAATCCTCCCGTGTGTATAAAAAGAGCTCATTGTGTATCTCCGTATATCTTTGAGGATCTAATTTTATTTCATATCCGTTATTTATCCCATAGAAGGCCATTCCTATACGTCCTGTTGTCCCCGGATGCGCTCCTTCGTATTTGGTATTAAAATACCGCCAACCGATATTTGAGCACTCCTTCCAATCATCCCCCCTTATCCAGCCCATATTAATCCAGCACTTTACCTCTTTATCGATAAGGTAGCGATATTCGAGGTAGTCGGTTGGGTGCGAAAGCGTATACATATCTGCATTGCCGGAAGTATCTTCCTTGAGGATTATCTCCGTGCCATCTGCTTTTGTAAAGGTTGCGTTGGTAACGGTAAGATCAGCACGCGCTTTATCGGCGGTAAGGCGGAAAGTAAAATCCTCCCCGTCTCCGATGGTGATGCGGTTTATGCCTTTATCGAAGCGACTGAAGTTTCCGGTTTGCGTAATTTTTTCCGCAGTCAAATTTACTTTCGCATAGCGTAATTTTATCATGCAGCTGCGGGTTGCAAAGACATAATCGTTTTTATGCGGATTTTTTGCGATAACGGTAAGGCTCGTTTCCCCTTCTTTTTTTGGGGTGATAAAGATTTTGCGGTTTTCCTTATCGACGATGAAGCCGGCGATCGTGGTATCGCAATTGATTTCTAAGTCAGCGTCTTTAGGGTTTACCGTATAGGGGATCACGAAGTCTTCAGGACGTGCGGGGTTTATTTCTGGCTCGCTGATGATTGCAGACTTTCCGAGGGTCAAGGCATAATCCCATGCGCAGACAATGCGGATGGATGCCTTATTGCCGTATTGGGTAACGCCGGTGAGGATACCGTTTCCTTCGTTGCGACCGGTAATCGTTACTTCTTTTTTTACTGTATCGACAAGGTAAGAAAAAGCATCATCCGAAGAGGTATGCCATTCGACTGCGACATCGGGGGGAGAGACTTGATAGGTAAACGTCTGTGTTGCGCCGGGAGCAACGCGGCAGCTTTGTGTAGAAAACTGTAAGTCTCTACTTGCTTCGACGAGGATTTCACACTCGGCGACGCTGCCGTTTGGGAGCGTCGCACGTAAAGCGGTCTTACCGGGTTTTACTGCATAGATGGCAACGGATTGTCCCTTGCCAAGTACATTTGCAATTGTTTCTCCGTTATACTTTGCAATCGACCATTCAATCATCTTATAATCGTTCGGTTTACCGCCCGGAATATTCGCCTTTACTTCGGTTTGAGCGCCGGTTTCGATGCGGATATAGGTTTTGTTTAAGGTAACTTCTTGTTTATCCTTTCCGGGAACGATTATTTTTAAGACTAAATCGGACTGCGCTTTTTCATGGCTGACGGTAACGGTGCATTCCCCTTGACCAACCGCTTGTAAGACTGCTTCCGGTCCCATAGAAATGCCGGTAAAAGAAGCGGCGGCGAGTTTTACGACGGAAGGAGCGGAGCTTTTCCACTTTAAATTCTGCACGTCAATCGGGGTAATATTTTTCCCTTGTATATTTGCGGTAATGGATTGCGTGGCTCCGGGTTCGATCATATACACGGTTTTAGCGGCGGTAATATAGACCATATCGGGGTCAGCTTTTTCAATGGTTACGAGGATCTCAGCTTCCGCTTGTACAGCGCCGGTTTTAGTGGCAATAAGGCGCGCCTTTACTTTCGTGGAACCTTGTTTTAAGGCAGTAAGCTGGGCGGTTTTATTGGTGCCGGTTACCATACACAGTGACGGCTTTTCACTGATATATTCGATATGGGTTTTTATCGAAGAAGAAGGAACTTTCATCGAAAGGAACTGTGTTTTTCCTTCGGTAAGGGTAATAAAGTCCGCAGCAAAAGCAAATTCAGTGTATTCGCTGACGCGCACCTTAATTTCCTGTTCATAGGGCGCTTTCGGGTGGGTGATATGGATAGTTGTTTCTCCTTCACCGATGGGGCGGATACTGGCGATGTTTGCTGAATAGTTTAAGCTTACGACATCATAGGTATCAGCCCACCACTTAAAGGCGTATTTATCTTCAAGGGTACCGTTAATGAGCGTTGCGCTGATTGTTTTATCGCCATCTGAAGGCTTCATCGTGATAATGGATTCACGGACGGAGATGGAGCAGTTTGTTTGAACGGCTGCATCACAGAGAAGCAGGATATAACACGGCTCTTCCGCCTTTGGGTGGCGGATAACAATACGGGTCGAACCGGCAAGGAGTGCGCGCACCTTACATAAGGGACCTTGTCCGTACATCTGGGCGATGGAGGAATCTTCGATTGCCCAACTGAAATTCTGATTGTCAGCCTCGCTTCCCCCTTCAAGAGCGGCGGTAATGGTTTGCCATCCGCCGGGTATATGGTTTGCGTGTACGGTTAAGGGCACGATATTTGCAGGGGTGTCGATATACGGATGATTTTTTGCAAGGATAGGATCGACACACTGCACGATAATGTCAAGGGGATACAGACAATGAGTATTGGAAACCGTCAGTCGAGTGGTGCCAAGTTCATTACCGTGGATAACGGCATTGGCGCCGGAACTTTGCTCGACGGTTGCAATTTCTTTATTCGCGCTTTTCCACTGAAAGCCGTCGATGATCGGCGATTCACTATTGCGCACTGCAACGGTGATGTTTTTATTTTGCCCTTTGTAAACCGTTACGACATTGGTATTGGTGGTAAGGTAGGTCAGTCCTTTCAGCTCTTCCGGAGAGTTTGCGACAAGGAGGAGTACTTTGCGGGAAAGGGAGCAGTATTTATTTTTTACTTCGATTTGCGCTTGTCCTGCCTTTACCGGTGTTATGACGCATACCCCTTCATCAGTGCTTGAAAGAGAGGCAATTTCAGGATGGTCGATTATAAAAGAAAAACCTCCGGCTGCGCCGGCTGCATTAGTGAGCGTTGCCTTTAAAGTTGCCGGTTTTGCATCCTTTACGAGCGGTATAGTATCGGCGCTGATGGAAATAAAAGCGGTTTTAGGGTTATTGTGAATATATTCACTGCCAACTTTTACAAAGAGCGTGAGTGCATTTTGACTATCAGGGTGAGAAACGATTACTTTTGTCTCTCCTTCCTGTAAGGCGGTTACGTGAGCTGATGAGCCGTTTGGAGCGAGCGCGATGATGCCGGGTTTTTCAAGTGTCCACGTAATCGCTTGTTGTTTCATTTCAGTAAGCGCGATAGCTCGCACCTGGAGCGATCCGGTTTCTCCCGCTCTTGAGAGTACCAACACATTTTGGTCGGTGGTCAGATACGGCGCTTGATCTTGTACGGAAAGGTCGGCATTTTCAGGGTAGACGGTAACGGTGAGTTTTACCGGTTTAATCGCCGGAGTATTTTTAACGCTCACGGTAATGGTTGCGCTCCCCGCTTTTAAGCCGCGCAGTTTTGCCATTGTCCGCTGCACTGTGTTGGTTTGCGGATGTATCGGGTTTTCAAGCGAAATGATACCATCGGGCTGTACCGTCCAGATGAGCGCGTCAATTTCACTTTCCGACAATCCATAAGAAGAGATAAATGCTTCCGCCTCCGTTTTCGCTTTCAAACCGTATGAATACTTATCAGCATAGAGGACTTTCATCGTTTGAAGGTCTTGTTCTGAGTCTGCCGAAAGGACGGTAATTTTTTTATGTTCTTCGGCCTTTGGGTGGCTGACGGTAATAAAAGAGACGGTGTTTCCACTCGCCGTAGATCTGATGCGCGCCTTTTCTCCGCTTCCCGTTACCGAAAGATCGGCATCGTTACTTGACTGCCAACTGATTTTCTCATTATCGCTTTCTTTTTTCAGTGTTCCGGTAAGGCGGACGGAAATATCTTTTTCTGTACCGTTGATGAGTGTTTCAAGCGAAGCGCCGGTAAAATAAAGGGGGTCTTCCAGCACTGCATAAGACGGCAGGACTTTTACCAGAATATCGGTTGGGTACTTTACTTTCTTGTGGGTCAGAGAAATGGTTGCCGTACCTTCTTTCAATGGCGTAATCAGCGCCTTACCGAACGCATAGGTGGGGGCGGCGAAACGAGTGGCAATGGTACCGGTTGGCGTTTCAAGTTTAATAATATCGGCTTTGTTTCCTTCTGTATCCGTCCCTGAAACCGTCCAGAGGAAATTCCGCTCATCACCTTCTTCGCCGCCGAAAAGCTGAATATCAACCGGAACAGCGGCAGCGCCTACTTTGGTACGGATAAAGTTTTGCGTTGTGGTAATATATCGCGAAGCGTCAATGGCGTCTGCTTCTTGATTGATAACAGACACAAACAGTTCGCGCGGGTATTGAGCTTGCGGGTGCGAAACTGAAATGCGGACGATGCCATTTGCTTTTCCCGAAAGGTAGAGCTGGTCAGCATGGGGGATTGCTTCAAGGCAGGAGGTTTCTTCGATATTCCAGACAAATGCAGTGGTATCGTAAGAGG
Organism: uncultured Treponema sp.; assembly: GCA_963551335.1. Taxonomy (GTDB): domain Bacteria; phylum Spirochaetota; class Spirochaetia; order Treponematales; family Treponemataceae; genus Treponema. Next base: position 787 of record CAUVHB010000070.1, on the reverse strand, counting down.
AGGCGGCTGCCGGTAAGCCTTTTAATGTTGCAGTGATAGTCTCTGTCGCCGTTCCTGAAAGCTCAACATAATTTTTCGTCAATTCGATATGTACGTTTTTAACAATTTCGACGGTGCGGACGAGGATTTCAAGCGGATAAGCGCTTTGCGGATGGGAAACCTGTAGAAGAGAACTTCCCGCTTCAAGCGGAGTAAGGACTGCTTTATTACCGTTGCTTTCAACTTTAACGCACGGGGCTTTTCCATCCTTACTCATAAGGTTCCAGCTATAGCCTGCAAGGTTAGCCGGTCCTTGCGGATTTTCAAGATCGACGGTAATGGTGCGCTCTCCCTTATCTTTTTGAAGGGTAACAACATTTTCCTGTGTGGTAATAAAGGTCGGTTTTTGGTTATCAGCAAAAACATAGACCAGTATCGTATAGGGATGCTCCGCCTTTGGGTGCGTTACCTTAATACGGGTGTTTCCTTCTCCTTTTGTCTCAATAAGCGCAAATTGACCGTTCGGGATAACTTCGGCGACGGAAGGATTCTCGCTTGTCCAGCTGAATTGGTTTCCGTCTTCGCTTTGCCCTGCATAAAGGGAAACAGAAATGCGTTCTTGGGTAAAGGGCTTTAAGGTGAGCACTTTTGCCTGTGAATAAATGTACGGCGGGCGCGTATAGCCATCTGCATAGCCGTCAACGGTAATAACGAGGCTCGTACTTAAAGAACCATTGCGGGCAGTTAAAACGGTGCGCCCTGCTTTGAGCGCTTCGATAACGACGCCATAGTTATTTGTAATAACTTT
>CAUVHB010000069.1:0-6827 GCA_963551335.1 uncultured Treponema sp. | reverse complement strand
TGCCGTTAATTTTGCTTCGTTTACTTCCAAATCACCGCGGATACACACTGCGACAAACTCCGAGTCGATAACCTCGGAATCTTTTACGTGATAGATTAAGGTTTTGATAAATGCTTTCGGCGAAGTGTGCAAGAACGCAACTAATTCTTCTATTGTTCGGGCATCGGGAGTTGGCAGCTTGGTGCATTTTTCCGCTGTTTCGGGGAGTGCGGTATAGGGATCAGGTGCGCAGGCGGCTTTTTCTTCGTTTGCAGAATAGCGGCACTGCGGGCAGAGAATGAGCGTGTCGTCCCCAATGGAGGATTCGACCATAAATTCCTCGGAGCCGCTTCCGCCCATAGCGCCGGAATCCGCCCGAACCCGTATAATGCTTAAACCAAAACGACGGAATATCTTTTCGTAAGCTTCGCCGAATGCGCGGTAGGTTTTATCAAGACATTCTGCGTTTGTATGGAAAGAATAAGCATCTTTCATCGTAAATTCACGGGCGCGCATTAACCCGTACCGAGGACGGATTTCATCTCGGTACTTTGTATTGATATGATATACGGAAAGCGGATAATCCTTGTAGGATCCGAGTTCATACCGCATAAGGGCGGTAAACGATTCTTCGTTCGTCGGGCTGACAACGAGGTCTTGACCAAGCCGGTTCTTCATGCGTAAAAGACCGTCGCCCATGGTATACCACCGTTTGGACTCTTGCCAAATTTCCCCCGGAGCGACGACCGAAGCCTTACACTCCAAACATCCGGTAGCGTCGATTTCCTCTCGTACGATATTTTCAACTTTTCTGAATACGCGCAAACCGAGCGGCAGATAATTAAACAGACCGTTTCCCAATCTGCGGATCATTCCGGCGCGTAATAATAATTGATGACTGACAACAACTGCTTCTGCAGGGGTTTCCCGTAATGTGGGAATAAACGTTTGAGATCTTTTCATATTATGCCTCACTTAGGTTAATCGCACCAGACTCTTTTTACAACCCTGCAGAATAATGGAGACCATTCTACTAGAACTGCCGCAATATTTCTGATACGATTACCCTGATACCTCACTATCGTAAACTGAACGAAAAGCATATAAAATTTCTTTTCTTATGTAAAGAGCATGGAATGACGCTCCAGCGGAATGATGCTCCGACGGTTCCTGCTTAATTCTGCAGTAGGATTATATCATCGGAGGCGCCGCCCTCAATATGCAGAAAAACCCTGTTAGGCAGACAGGCATTCCAATCGCCTGTTTTTTTGAGTGCTGCAGCATTCACGCAGGTTTTGTTGGGGCACGGAGAGTCGGAAATAAAAGCGGTATTATTCTCGATACGAACGGTAGTATTGCCGATTGCACCGGGAACAACGATCGTACGTGTTTCGGTAAGCGGGTATATCCATGTCCCGCTTGGAGTTTCGATCACGAGCCGCTGTGCACGGGTCTCACCGGTATAGAGGAAAAAAAACGCCCATAAAGACACGGTAATAACGGAAGCAAAAATAAGATAGTCAAGAACACGCAGGCGGCGAAAAATAGAAATCATACACTGTACTCTTTTTTTGTCTTTCGAGTTAAAAGCGCCCGTTGTATTTTACCGTTAATACCTTCCGCAAAAAAGGTTTGCAGCAAATGTGCGTTGTCCATTGTTTTTTGATATCCAAACTCAATTTGTTTTTGGGGAGCTGAAAAATCACGGGCAGAGCGACTTCTGGTGAAATTGATAAACGCAGTCGGATATTCATTAGGCTGAAGCGCAATATGAGCGGTCGTGCAAGCAAGCGTCCTCATCAGTACTGCAACCGAACTATCCAATTCCGAAGCGGTAACCGGTTCAAAGGCGCCAAAAGTCAGCGCAAGAATATTTTTATATCCCTGTTCGCGGGCAATCCAAACAGGAGTATTGTCCATCACACAAGCATCTATCAGCATTTCATTTTGCCGTTTAACAGGAGTAAAAAGCCCGGGATAAGAAGAGCTTGCTCGCATGGCATCTGCTAACAATCCTGAATTGAACACAACTTCTTTTCCATGACAGAGATCGAAAGCATTGCAAAAGAAAGGAATAGTACAGTCATCAAAAGATTTGCCGCCGGAGAGTTCCATAAAGAACTTATGTGCTTTTTCTCCAGAATCCGCTCCCGTGCCGGAAAGCATACGGGTAATCAACGTACCATACTGAATAATCTGGTTAAGCGCGTGTTTTAACAGCGGAATATGCACACCGCCGCCACCGATATACCGGTTAATATCAAAAGATGATTCAAAAACGGCTTCCATTTCCCGTACCGATTTTCCGCTCGCGTATAAACCGCCGACAATCGATCCCATCGAACAGCCGACAATACAATCGGGCTTAGGAAAATGTAATTCTTCAAGCGCCTTAAAAAAACCGATGTACGCAAGCCCTGCAGCTCCGCCACCTGATAACACAAGTGCCCATTTCATAGTAACAAACAGTATACAAAAAAACTCGGCATACGCCTATAGTGCATTGCCGTTATTCCTAGTTAAAAAGCCTTCATTCTTCTGCAAAGCTATTACACCTGTTCGGAAACTGACCTTTCTGAACAGGGTATCTTGAAATGCGATGCGTGAACTCGACGCCCTATCCGACAACAAAGTTATCGGATAGGGCGATTCAAAAAAACAGTCTAACACCCTGTTCTGCCCCTGAGATGACCTGAGCCGCGCACGCTTGAAAAAAGTTAAAAATTATAGTATCCTTTACGCATACGTTCGGCGTTATCAATTTTAGCGGAGGATAGATATGGCGATTACTGATGCGCAGTTTCAACTGGTTACCTTTCAGCTCGGTGAGGAGCTTTACGGTGTCGATATAATGGATGTAAAAGAGATAGTAAAGATTCAAGATGTTCGGCAAATTCCCAATGCACCGTATTACGTCGAAGGTTTTTTCCATTTACGAAATGAAATTATACCGATTATCAGTTTGCATAAACGGTTCCATCTTAAAAAGGCGAATTTAGATGGTGACGATGAATATTTAGGAGGATTTATCATCCTAAAAATCGGAAAATATAAGATCGGCATTGTAATTGATCGTATTGCACGCGTTGTTATGGTACGGCAAGAAGATGTTCAGCCGCCGCCCCAGATGATTACCGGTATCGGTACCGAATATATCAACGGAGTTATCCGTCAAGACTCAGGGTATCTCATCCTCTTGGATATCCGTAGGTTATTCAATCCGAAAGAATTGCAAAAACTGACCGACTTCTAACTATGCCGATACCTGTTTATAGCTCTACTATTCGGCGGTCGGAAATGGATGCCGTACTCACCTGTATGGTCGAAGAAAAAATTGGTCCGGGTGAGATGAATCAGAAACTCATTAAACTGGTACGTGAGCTCTATGAGGCTGAGGGCGTCCTTGCTTTGCGCAGTCCGGCAATGGCATTGGTTTATGCGCTGAAGATGTTCGATCTCCCTGAGAAAGCGGGCGTCTTGTTGTCGGCGCTTGCTCCTTCGTGGCAGTATATCGAAGTGGCGCGAAACGGATTTACGCCGATTGTCTTGGACGTCGATCCGTTAACCAGCTTAGTTACTCTTGAAGCGGTTGAAGAAGGGATTAAGCAAGGTGGTAGAGCGCTTGTCTTGCACGAAACACTCGGTAATGTACCCGATATGGAAGCGTTCGCCGCTCTTTCGATTCCGATTATCGAGGATATTTCCCAAAGCGCCGGCGCTCTGTATGGAGAAAAACGGGCGGGAACATTCGGTTCGTTTTCGATACTGGGGCTTGAAGAACGGGATATCTTAACGGGCGGCGGCGGCGGCATCCTGATTGCCGCAGAACGGCGCAACGCCTCAGTATTAAAGAATACCGCGGAAACCATTCCGATAACCGATTTTTTGCCTGATATCAATGCATCTCTCGCCTTTGTACAGCTTAAAAATATGGAAAAAAATCTCCAGCTGCGCGACGAAATGAGGGAGTTGTATCTTCGATCACTTTTACAAACACGGCATAAGCCGCTCGTATTTTCCGAAAAGGTGAAAAATCCAGTTTATTCCTTTCCGGTAATACTGGAAAACGGCTTGAAAGATGTAAAACAATACGTTAATCGCAAAGATATTGAGATAGAGCTTGCCTTTACCAACTCTATTGCGGACTTTTTAAAAGAAGAAAACAAAAGCATCAATGCAGCGTCGCTTTTATTGCGGACGGTCCTTTTTCCACTCTATCCACGGCTCGGTCTGAATAATGCTGCAAAAATTGCAAAGGTGTTGGGAACATTGCCATAACGGACACGTATGCAAAAGAACGTCATTATCATTCTAACAACCTATAAACCGCACGCGGCGGAAATCTCCAAGGAGCTTCTTTATTTTTTGCAAGAACACGGGATTCAAGCCGACATCTATGAATATGACGGATTACCTCCTGCGAAACCGATACGGAAACGGTATGATTTTGCCGTCAGCCTCGGAGGAGACGGTACGGTGTTGTTTGCGGCTCGGTACTGTGCGCCTAAAAAAATACCGGTATTTCCCATCAACCTCGGTGAATTCGGCTTTATTGCGGGCGTTGAACCGGCGCACTGGAGACAAGCGCTCGGAGAATACCTCGCAGGAAATGCAGAACATCACGAGCGGCTGATGCTTTCCACCGCCGTGTACCGTAGCGGCGAGTGTGTCGGATCCTTTGATGCGCTCAACGATGTTGTTGTTTCAGGCGGCGGTATCGCCAAACTCATCAACCTCGCGCTTTCCTTTAACGGTATCTCTTTCGGTGTTTATCGAGCGGATGGCGTTATCGTGTCGAGCCCTACCGGTTCCACCGCATATTCGGCAGCCTCAGGCGGTCCGATTATGGACCCTACCGTTGCCGCCTTTGTTCTTACCCCAATCTCGGCATTTTCACTGTCAAATCGACCGGTCGTATTGCCTGCTTCCGGCACGATGCGTATTGAGGTTTTGCATAATCGTCAAAAAGATGTTATTGTATCGATAGATGGACAGGAGTTGTTTCCGCTCTGCGAAGGAGACAAAAGAGAGATTAAGATGTCCCGCCACCGTTTGAAACTCATCGGGTGTTCGCCGGAAGCGTTTTACACAGCGCTCCGCTCAAAATTGGCGTGGTCTGGAAGTCCGTTGCAGGAGTAACACTGTAGCGCGGAGGTTGATGTGCTCGAAACCATTTCGGTAAAAAATATTGCGCTTATCGACGAGCTTTCTCTCGATTTTAACGCTCATTTGAATGTACTGACAGGAGAAACCGGTGCGGGAAAATCCATTTTGATCGGAGCGCTTAGCTTTTTGCTTGGCGGAAAAGTTACTGCTGATATTATCCGCACGGGCGCTGCCGAAGCGGCGGTGTCCGGTACATTCTACCTTGCAAACACCCATCCCGAAGCCGCCGCATGGCTTGACGAGCGCGGCATAGAGCCTGAAAACAATCGGATACTGTTACGGCGCACACTGAAAGAAAACGGACGCGGCGGTATTTGGATTCAAGACACGCAAGTTTCCCGCGCCGAGCTTGAAGCATTCACCTCCTTTTTAGTCGATATCCACGGCCAGCACGACCATCAATCCCTTTTTAAAACAGCGGAACACCTCCGCTTCTTGGATTCCTATGCGAGTCTCCTCGACGAAGTACGAGAATTCAGTCTTCTTTATACCCGCCTCGCCGAAATAAAAGCAAAACTGGAAACAATAGGACATTCCGAAAAAGAACGTACCGAACGGGCAGACTATCTTGCATTCGTCATCGACGAAATCGACAATGCCCGCTTACAGCCGGACGAAGACGAGGCTCTTGAGGCGGAGGAAGCAAAGCTCTGTCAGTATGAAAAACTGTACGAGCAGGTCGATACGCTGCAAAACCTTTGTACGCAAGAACAAGGCATTGTACCGCAGCTCAAAAAACTACAGCATATCTCCGACAGCGTTACCGCTATCGATCCCGCCGTTCACGAATATGCCGAGCGAATAGAAAACGCCTACTACGAAATGCAGGATATCGGCGAGTTTTTCAGCTCCTATCTTTCAAAACTCGTATTTGACCCCAATCGGCTGGAACAGGTGCAGGAGCGGCTTTCCCTTATCAACAAACTCAAAAAAAAATACGGCGCAACTATCAAGGATATCCTCGCCTATCGGGAGTCTGCACAATCCGAGTTGGATTCCCTCGGCGAAAGCGAGCAGGATAAAACCGCTCTGGAAAAAGAAGTCCCCGCGCTTGAAGCAAAACTTTTTGCTGCCGGTACCGCCCTGTCTCAAAAGCGGAAAGCCGCCGCAAGGGAGCTTCAGCGGAAGATTCAAACGACCCTCACCCGTCTCGGTATGCCTAAGGTGGTATTTACCGTGCAGGTTACGGCGGCAGAACCGAACGGAAACAAGCAGACTGCCGGTCTCTACGGATTTGACTCGGTGGAATTTTTAATCAGCACCAATCCGGGAGAGCCGGTCAAGCCGCTCAACAAAATAGCGTCGGGGGGCGAACTCTCGCGCGTCATGCTGGCGCTGAAAACCGTCCTGAGCGCGGCCGATGAAGCGGATACCCTTGTGTTTGACGAAATAGATACGGGTATCGGCGGTGAGGTTGCCCGTACGGTTGCGGAGCATCTGAAAGAATTATCAGCCAATAAACAAATACTGTGCATTACACACCTTGCGGTTATTGCCGCCGCTGCCGATACTCATATTAAGATACTGAAGATACAATCCGAACATACAAGCCGCACGTCTGCCAAAACAATAGACGGAGAAAATCGTATTGAGGAAATTGCGCGGATGCTTGCAGGTGATGAGGTGAGCGCCGCTTCACGTATTCACGCAAAAGAGTTATTATCAAAGAAGTATAGGGTAAC
>CAUVHB010000068.1:0-6951 GCA_963551335.1 uncultured Treponema sp. | reverse complement strand
CGCCGGATATGCCTTCCGCCGTAGGAGCCGAAAGCGCGGCGCTGCCTGCGATGCTTGTTGCGAGCCGTTCAGCAAGCCGTGCCATGCGTTCCCGCGTACAGGAAATGATTCCTTCGATTGTTTGCATCCGCGCCTGATGGGTTATGCCGTTTAAAAGGCGATAGAATGCCGCCGCGCTTCTCTGCGCAGGGGTTTTCGGCTGCAGCGACGAGCTGTACGTGCCGGTAATGAGCGCTTCCAGTTCAGAGTCGGCGAGCGGCGCCTCGATGCTTTGCTCAATACATTCCCGCATACGGCGCAAGGATGCCAGCGGCGCAGGGTCGCGGTACGTCGTCATCGTGAAGAGCGCAGTCGCAAAATCGGGATGGGCAGCAACGCCGTACGCGCCGCCTTTTACGCGGATTGCCTCCCACAGGGAGCCAGTTTCGAGCCACTGGGAATAGACGATAGTAGCGCCGTATTCTTTTTCGTCAAATACAACCGGTAAAAGCTGCGCCGCAAAGCCGACCTGTACCGCGCTGGGAAAGACCGAAAGCGCCGCTGGTTTTTCAAAGGGTTCAGTTCGCATGCCGCCGGCGCTGCGGTGCGGAAAATCGAAGCGCGGTAAATGGGGGGTAAGCGCTTTTTTAAGGCTGCGCAGATCGGCGGCGGTTCCGCACACCTTAACGAGAAGACCGGCGCGCATCAGTTTTCGGTGTATTGCATCAAGCCTACGGGCAAGGTCGCCGATTACCGTCGGGGTTTTCTCCAGCGCCGCATACTGTTCACGAAGAAAACGCAGCTGCGGAATTCCACCCCAAAGATTGTCCACCCGACGGGAATCAGAATATGCGGACGCTGCATAGAGCGCTGCCACCGTATGCCCCGCATAAGCCGGCAGCGGATCGGTATCATTTTTTAGCTGAATAAAAATATCCTTGAGCCGCTTTTCATCATCAAAAGAAACATCGCTTAAATAGGAAAAAATACGATTTACCGCAGGCTCGATATATTCAGGCAGCATCTTTGAGCGGATAAAAATCCAATCCCGATCGACAACATCTTCCGTAGGGAGCGCATGATCGAAAAATACCACGGATTCGGATGTTGGGTGCCTGCTTGCGGAAAGCGTAACCGCGGAAAAACCTCCCGTCAGGTACGCGAATTCCGCCGCAACGGCATCCCAGCGCTGCGTTGTTGTCCCCATTGAAGAAAGCGCCGCCGTATAGAGCGGTAAATAGATCGAGTCCTCCGCCGAAAGGGCGTCAACCGGGACGCCGATATCCAGATAGGTAATACCGTTTGTCGGCTGTTCATGGATGATAACGGGAACGCGGCCGAAATAGTCGAGGTATTCCGGTATGGGCGGTTCAACCGGCGGCAGCTCCTCTTTGGAGATATGCGGGATGAGGTTTTGCGCTTGAGAATCTGCCTCAGGCTTAATGTCCGTATCTGCATCCATATCCGTTTTTTGCCTGCGAACCGTTAGGGCTGTCTGGTCGGCGGAACCCACATGCTGGTCGGCGCTGGCAAGACTTTGCGCCGCGTGTTGCGCTTCTTGCGCGAGCGTTGCATCGATGTTTGCACAAAAGCGGGGATCAGGTCGCACAAAAACGGTTGTCCGATGGGCATTGTCAAGGAGCAGCGTACGGATAAGGTCTTCGGCATAGCGCCGGTTTTTAGAAAGCCGCTGTTTTAACCGCTGAAACGCAGGGATGGAGCGGAGCGAAGCCTCCGGCGTAAAGCCGTGTATCCATCCGCGGAGCGCCCGCCGCATCAGCACCAGCGCAAACGGACCGCCGGAACGGGTGATTTCCCGATTATAAAAATCGAGGGAATTAAGCGCAGTTTCAATCAGCTGAGGTTCAAACCCGTTCCGGACACTGTCTTCAAGCGCGGAGAGGATAAAGGCTTCAAACTGCCCCTCTGCGCGTTTATCGATGTCGGTAAGACCAATCGTAAAGCAGATATTTTTTAGGTCTGCCTGCCCGCCGTTGTACGGATACACATCCTCGGCGAAGGGGCAGTCGAGCAATTTTTTTTGCAAGGGCGCTCCGTCATGCCCCAGCAACAGTTCCTCCAAGAACATACAATCCATGAGCCGGTCGATGTCGGCGCTTTCGGGCAGCAGCCAATTCATCGCTGCCGTGAGCTTGTCAGGATTTTTTCCTTCGCCTGCGGGCGCCGTCGCCGAATATACGCGAGGCGCGGGATAGGGCGTAATAGCCGGAATGAGCGGCGGCTTTTCCGCCGGTTCAAAAAACCGCAAGAAGCGTTCTTGCAAAAAGGCGAGCTGTTTTTCGGTTTCGATGTTACCGTACAGAAAAACCTTGCAGTTTACCGGATGATAGTATTTTTTATGGAAGGCGCAAAAGTCCTCGTAACTCAGCTTTACAATGTCGGGCGGAAAGCCGCCTGAATCGTGCGCATACACGGTTCCCTGCAATAACGAATGCCGCAGCTCACGGTCTACGCCGGAGTCAAAATCAGAATAGGCGCCGCGCATCTCATTGAATACGACGCCGGAAAAATGCGGCGTTCCTCCTTCGTCAATTTCAAGCCGATGTCCTTCTTGGTCAAACGTTTGTCGCTTGAGCAGCGGAAAAAATACCGCATCCCCGTATACTGACATCAAATTAAAATAATCTTTTTCGAGGATACTCGATGCAGGGTACACGGTCTTGTCAGGAAAGGTCATCGCATTCAAAAATGTTTTAACGCTCTGTTTGGAAAGAATTAAAAAAGGATCTTTGAGCGGATAGTTTTTAGAACCGCAGAGTACCGAATGCTCTAAAATATGCGCAACGCCCGAACTGTCTTCTGGCGGGGTCATAAAAGCGAACGCAAATAAATTTTCGTTGTCCTCATTATGAATGTGATACACTTCAAGACCGGTCGCGCAATGCTGTGCAAAAATACCTTCTGCCTGCATTTCATCAAGCGCTGTTTTTGAAATAATCGTAAACCCGTGGATTAGGTTATCCATTCGTCATCTCCGTCCTTTCCGAATAAGAGTAACTCGCCGTCTTCCCAGCTTTTTCGCAATTCCCGTAAAAAGCGATTGGTAACTTCGCGGCATTCCCGTACGGAAACGGGGTTCGCTGTCTGATCGTCAAGGATGAACTGCTGTCTATTTTTAGAAATATTATCGAGGATTTTTTTGACAAAGGCTTCCGGTTTATAAGAAATCAACGCAGCAATATCCGCAGTTTCCATACCGGATAATTTTTTTTGTAAAAAACGATCGTCCGCAACGAGTACGTCTTCAAAAGTAAACAGCCGTTCGCGGATATTTTGTTCCAGCTCAGGATTGGCCTCGGCGATATTCTGCAAAATAAACTGTTCGGTTTCGGCGTCACTGCGCCGTAAAATCGCGGCAAGCACTGCGCGCCCGTCAATTGCTTCCGTTGCCGAGCCTGTCCGTATGCGGGTAAACTTTTCGCGCATCGAGGTACTCACCGTCTGGAGAATTTCGGGGCTGATAGTTTTAAGCCGCGCAAGCCGGAGCACGATGTCTTTTTTTTCTGCATCGCTTAAATCGGTAATATAGGCAGCTGCTATTTTGGGTTCTAACTGAGAAAGCACGAGCGTCTGCGTTGCAGGCAGTTCGTCCGCTAAAAGGCGCTTGAGTTTTTCCCCGTCGATGCCGTCCAAAAAATCAAACGGACGCTCGGCAGCCGGCGGTATTGCCCGCTCGATAATTTCCCGCGCTTTTTCTCCGCCGAAAGCCGCCGTCAAAATTCCTTGGGCAGTTTCCACGCCGCCGACGGAATTTTTCGCTTCGTTATAAAGCGCCGTAAATTCACTTAAAATATAGGCGGCTTCGTCCTTGTCCACATAGCGGATGGTCAGCATTTCGGCAACGACTTTTTCGATTTGCTCACGGGTGAGCTTTTGCAGCACCTTTGCCGCCTGCGCCTCTCCGATTAAATATAAAAACTTTGCAACGCGGCGGTACGGACTCTCTTTTTGCCCGCCCTCACTCGGCACCTTTATGAGTCCGCGCCGCTGTATCTCACTTTCTAGATCACTCATACGCTCTCAATATAATGGAAAAACAGTTGAGTATCAACACACCAGATTTGTTAGATAACTTCGTTGTCGAACAGATTTAATTTTGTGCTGTTTAGAACTGAGTTTCATCTGACTGTTTTATTCGTGAAAATATGAAAGACCATAAATTGAAAGAATCCTATAGAGATGTTATAATAACGGCGAAAGTTGATGCATAATCAAATGTATAATCAATCGAGGACTTTTATGGGAACACTATATTGGAAGCGGATATACGATACTGCCGCCCCGCAGGACGGATTTAGAATATTAGCAGACCGGCTGTGGCCGCGCGGCATTACGAAAGAAAAAGCGGCAATTGGCGATTGGGCTAAAGACATTGCGCCGTCATCGGCAATACGACAAGCCTATCATAGAGGAGAAATGGATTACGGACATTTTTCCGCTCTGTATGCAAAAGAACTGGCGGGAAACCCTGCCGCACAAAATTTCCTTGATACCATAAACGGAAAATTACAAGACGGTAACGTTACGATAGTGTATGCTGTCAAGGAACCTGGTACCAGCCATATTCCTACGCTACGGGCATTTATTGAAAAGCATCTGAAATAGTTTTGTTAAAATCATCGTTGAAGGAGATTGATATGGAAGTTGGAATTAAAGGAGCCACCAGCTTTACCGTTACAAAGGAAATGTTGGCAAGTCAAGACGGCGACGATACGCTTGAGGTATTTTCAACGCCGATGATGGTATTAAAAATTGAACGGACGGCGGCGCTCAGTGTGCTCCCGTTCTTAGAAGAAGGATATACGATGGTCGGCATAAAAGTTGACGTTCAACATACCGCTGCGACGCTTGAAGGGATGAAAGTATATGTCCATACCGAACTGATAGAAATCAGTGAGAACGGAAAATTTTTGACTTTTAAAGCGGAAGTTTCAAACGATCAGGGGGTTATCGGTAGCGGTACCCATGTACGGGCAATTGTCAACAAAAAACGATTTATGGAAAAACTTCGCGCAGCTGCGCTTTCAAGGTAATCTCTTCCGAAGCAGAAGTTTCCGGACAGGTTAAATACCCCGTATCCTGTGGCCTTTGAACGTAAGCTCTATTCCCCTCGATGCGAAGACCTTGCATGAAGCGGATATTTCTCGTACAATCCGGGGATAAAAATAGCGGCTAAGAAGTTCGGCTCGCATAGTGCGCAGCTTTTTAGCTCAGGATTTATAGGAGTTATTATGAAACGTATTATCCCCTTATGTGTATTGATTGCAACGCTCAGCATTGTCTTTGTGAGCGGCGCATGCGCCTCTACGTCAAAAAAACATGATCCCGACTTTCTTGGTAATTATCCGGTGCAGTCGCTGGGTGTACTGCATCTTAATATCGTAAAACGTTATTCCAACGAATTATTGCCGCGCGATATCAGTTTTGTGTTTGAACCGTCAACCAATACGGTTAAATTCCATCATAAGATGATGGGTGATAATATTTGGATTTCCTTAAAAAAGAAGGAACGCGCACTTCTGCGTGAAGCCATTGAGCAATACCTCGCCGCCTTTGCCAATAAAACCTTGACCCCCGAAGGCTCAAAGAAAAAAGGAGCTTTTGGAAAAACGAATATCTTAATGACATGGGGTCTATTCGGAGGAGCTCATGAAGCGCACCCGACTTTGCGATTTGATTATCAATTTATTACTCCGCAGCGACCGTATTTTATCCTTGCCAATGCGACAACGCAGGCAAACGATGGCGCTAACTGCCCTGCGATTCGGATTGCAATTTCACCCGCACAATGTCAGGATGTTTTAAAAGCATTGGACGAACCGGCGCTTTCGCAGCTGGTAGAAGAATTAAAAGCGGAATATAGCAAATTTGATGTATTTGATTCAAATACATCGACCGTAAAAAACATAGAAAACGCGCCTGAAGGAAGCGAGGAACCGGTAAAGCAGGAAGACATTTCTTTTGATGAGTTTTAAATGGTGAGTTTTAAGCGCCTCATCAGCTTAGTGGTGTCTTTGTCCATCAGTGGAGGAGAGTGATGGACAAAGTACACATATTTTACACACATAGTTTTATAGGAGGCATTATGTGCAATAAAAAGGTATTCGGTTTGGCCGCAGCAGTTCTACTGGCAATGATAATCGGTATTTCCGGCGGCGCGTGTACGCCCCGCAATCCCCGTGCGTTGGTATTTCAGACAGACTTTGGATTAAAGGATGGTGCAGTTTCCGCAATGAAAGGGGTCGCTTTTACACAATCGACTGCCATTCCGCTGTACGACCTTACCCACGAAATACCTGCGTACAGTATTTGGGATGCAGCGTATCGGCTCTTTCAGACAGTAGAATACTGGCCCGCAGGTACGGTATTTGTATCGGTTGTTGATCCCGGTGTTGGTACCGATCGCGATTCGGTCGTTTTAGAGACTAAAACGGGGCACTATATTGTTACGCCTGATAATGGAACACTTACCCTTGTTGCGGACCGGCTTGGCATTGCAGAAGTCCGTTTAATCGATGAAGCGGTGAATCGACGGAAAAACTCCGAAAAGAGTTATACCTTCCACGGACGCGATGTGTATGCCTTTACTGGTGCACGGCTCGCAGGGGGAATTATCAGTTTTGAACAAGTGGGTCCTACTAAAAAAGAAATTGTTCGTATCCCTTATGAAAAACCTCGGTTTGATAAGGATGCCCTCCTCGGTACTATTCCAGCGCTCGATGTACAGTACGGGAATGTTTGGACAAATATCAGCCGTGAAACAGCGGAAGCCTTACAATTAGCCGTCAATGATATCGTGCAAGTAACGGTATTCAATAACGGAAAACAAGTATACACCGGTTCTATGCCGTATGTGAATAGTTTCGGTGATGTTCCCGACGGAAAGCCGCTGCTGTATTACAATAGCCTCGATTGCTTATCGATGGCGTTGAATATGGATAATTTCGCAGC
>CAUVHB010000067.1:0-6970 GCA_963551335.1 uncultured Treponema sp. | reverse complement strand
GTAATGTGAACCGATGCGATATAATCTTCTACAATATTGATTTTATCCATCGGCGTTACAAGAATCATCTGCAAACCGATTTCTTTAAAGAGCTCCATCGCATAGCATGAATTATCTATGTCGATTTTGCTGAATACTTCATCGATAATGACGAGCCGCAATGAACGGCCGTCTCTACCAGTAATACCGAATTGAAATGCAATCGCTGAGGCTAAAATCGTATAGGTCAATTTCGATTTTTCTCCGCCTGATAAACTTGCGGAATCTTCATAGTATTGTTTTTGCGTATTATCATTGAGGTAATATTCAATCGCAGCAAAATTAAACCACTGGCGTACGTCCAATACTTTTTTACGGCGCAGATCATTTTCTTTCAAATAAGCGATCATCGTTTCAATTTTTTTATAATCCTCAAACTCCGAATTGGCGCTGCGGTTAAAGATAGAGGCGGAGTCAGGCAATGCTGCCAATAACAGCGCTTGGAAATCTTTTATGTTCTGATCCGTCGTTTTGCGGTTTTCAAGCTTGATATACGTTGGAGGATTTTTGCTGTACGGAATTGTTTTTAAGCTCCTATTTAATTCCTCTATTCCGACAATAATCTGCTGACGACCAGCATTAAGTATTTCTTGAAAATCTGTAATATCGGTTTTTACGTGCTGATTAAAAAACTGCTTAAATTTTTTCCTCCATGAAGGTAAATCATCGCGGTTCAACCGGTCGTAAAAGGTTTGAAAGTCCGCAAGTCCTGACGCTTCCGCTTGGAAGTCCCGCACATCAGACTCCCACGATGGGAACTTCCGTTTTATATCCGACTTAGGGTTTTTTAATGCAGACATTTTTTCACGGACTTTCCGCTCTGCATTTCTGACAGCTGTTTCCGCCTGTTCATTTTCTTTATTCAACACCGATTCGAGCCGCTCCCGTTCGGCATCAACGGCTTCAGGCTGTTCAAAAGTTTTTTGTACACTGAAATGCTCTGCAAAAACAGCGAGCGCTCTTTGCATTTCTTCGCTTTCTCTATCGGCATACCGATGCAGCTGAGCGGTAAATCGTTCCTGCTTGATGCGGATATCCGTCAGCTGTTGTTCCGCTTTCGACGATGTTTCAATATAACCGGTACGTGCTTCTTCTTTTGTTTGCTTTTCAATTTGCAAACCTTGCAATTTATTTTCAAGCTGCCGCAATTCTTTGTCTCCGCGGAGAATAGCTTCCTTTTCTTCAAGAGACGCATTCAATGCAGCTGAATATTTTTGCACATCAAGATCATCCCAGAAATGCATCTTTTCCAAGCTGCTCAAGATAGCAAGCTGACCGGTTATATCATCTTGTTTTTTCTTGCTGTCTTCCAGTGCGGTATCGTTTTTCTCAATTTCGTTTTGCAGTTTTTTTAAGCTGAACGAAAGTTCCTGCCGCTTTTGAATATTATCCCATCCGAGAACAAAGGCTTGCCGTCCCGAAAGCTGCGGTCGATCGTCTTTTTCGTGACGTATTTTTGCCTTAATTAAACCTGTTGAGGTAAGCGCCTTTGACGCCCTGCTAAATGCTTCCGTATCATCCGTACAGATATAATCGAATGTGTCATGCAAATACGCTTCAAGCCAATCGGACAGTTCATGCTTCCGCTGTATTTCCAATTTCGCAATAAGTGAATTTTTTTCGGGTATGTTCTTTTTCAGCTGCGGTTTGGTATCGGTTTTAAGATAGACGAGCCGTCCCCGTAAATTATGCGTTGCCGCATACGTATTCACTTTTGTATAGAGATGCGGCGGCACCAGCAGACATAACGCAAAGTTATGCAGCAATTTTTCTATCGCAGATTCCCATCTGCTTTCTTCTTTTGCAACCTGCAATAGCTCTCCGGCAAATACGAGTTCTTTTTCTGAGCAGCCGATATGCGCGCATATTTGATCCCGTATCCCGATATTATGCGCAGGGATATTTGTCGTCCGTTTATTGAGTGATGCCAATTCTTCGATTATCGTTTGCCGTTCTTTTTTATATGTTTGATTTTGCACATTCCGTTCAAGGCTCGATTCGTAAAGGCCTTCTTTTTCTTTACCGAGTTTTTCTTTCAATTTCGGCAGCAATGCTGCATTCGCATTAAATTTCTTTTCCGTTTGCGGAACTTCCAAAGATAAAACACGGGCACACTGTTCATAGTCCCGCACATTATTCCGGCATCTCTGCAATCGTAATTCATTGAATTGAATCTTATGCTCAATTTCTTTGATCAGAATTGCCGTGCTGTTTTTTTGAATAACTGCTTTGAGCGAGTCCATATCGGCATCAAGCTGTTTTATTTCAGATTCAAGCATATTTCTTTTATTATCAGCGAGCAACTTTTCTTGTTGCAAAACAACTATTCGTTTTGTAATCGTATTCAGGACTGTTTGTATATACCACAGCTGTAAAATCATTTTGAACTGTTTTAATGTTCTGTTCTTTTGCTCGCAGTCTTCAAAAACTTTTCCGGCATCTAAAATCTCCTGTAACAGCCGTAGCTGTTCTTCCGCTTTTTCTATCTCGTTGTATATCTGAGAAAGCTCTTCGTAATGCTTTACCAAATCATCAAAATCGTGTTCGGTATCGCGGCTTTCAAACATATAGGTTCTAATAAAGTCATTTAAGTTGCCGACTCCTTTTAGTCCAACCGTTTGCGAAAAAAGATAGAGAGCCCTGTCCGAACGCAAGCCTGCAAGCTGAGAGAATGCTCCTGCATACGAGGCAAAATTATCGATGTGAAATTTGGTTCCGAATACTTCGCTCATTTGTTTTTTCCAGTTAGTTTGCGGAGTAAAGTCAATTCCTGCTTTTTGTATCTCTTCAATTGAAAGCCGCGCGTGTGTTATCGAATAGATTTTTTGCAAGGCTCCGCCACCGGAAAAAAAACGCACCTGCATCAGCGTTATCGGTCTTTGATCATCTCCCAACACAAAACAGCCGAGCAAAATAGAAATACAGTTTTCTTTTGTGCGTAAATTATTTGCAGTGCCGGAAGTAAATTCCTCTTCGCGTTTGTTCCCATAGGTGCCGAGTACATAGCTGATTTCATCGCGCTCACGCTTACTCTCCGCACCGGCTGATTGGTTATAAAATCGCTGCCGCGGCGGCACGATAAGCGACAAAAAAGCATCCACCAGCGTCGTCTTCCCCGAACCGTTTAAACCGGTCAACAGCGTCGCCTTTTTTCCGCACCGCATGGTATACACCTTGGAGTCAAAGACACCCCAGTTGTATACTTGAAAAAAATCAAGATACATTCCGTTTTTATCAATATCTTCGGTTTTCAATAAATCAAATTGCATTAGCCGTTCTCCTAAGGTAAACGCATCAGCCATTTTGGAGTATATTCCCGCAAAATGAGAGGCTGTACCACCAGAGTTTCGCCGCTTTATGGCTCAAATGGTCGCCCTGCCGCATTATTCTGCGCAGTTGATATATCCGTCTGATGCGCTTGGTCGTTTTCTCAAAAAATATGCGAAATTTTATCCAAAATTGCGCATAATAAAGGAGCCCTCCGTCTTAAATATTTCCGATACGTTTGCCTTGATTTTCCGCCTTAACACGCCAGTAGCCGTTCTTATCGGCGCCCACACGGGTGATGTGTCCTGCTTTTTTTAGCTCTGCAAGTTTACGGCTGATCGTTATACGCGATTTGCCTGTTTTTTTTGCAAGTTCCTCGTAGGAAATCGCCGGATTTTCTTTAATACAAGTCAAAATCATATTTACAGTATCATTTACCGTATCATTTACAGTATCATCCCGTTTACTTTCGTGTATCGTTTGCATAATGATTTCAAGCATAAAGTCTATAAAAATCCCGGAGTCGTTTGCTGCTGTACTGTGTTCTAATGCTCGGTAATAGGCAGCCTGATTTTGTAAAATCATATTTTCTATCGGAAGATGCATAAACAGCGGGTTCCATTCTGCAAGAATACGTGAATGCCAGAGCCGCCCCATTCTGCCGTTACCGTCTTCAAAGGGATGAATAAATTCAAACTGGTAATGAAATACACTGCTTTTAATGAGCGGATGAGCGTCCGTATCTTTGAGCCATTGAAATAAATCATCCATCAAAAAGGGTATCCGATCGGCAGGAGGAGCAATATGACTGATGCCGTCTTTTCCTGCAATACAGACACCGCCGTACCTAAAATGCCCCGGATGCTCCACAAGACCAAGTGTCATCAGTTTATGTGCGATAAGTAAGTCCTCTTTTTTATAGGGATTCAAGGACAGGCACTGCTCATACGCTTGAATCGCATTTTTAACTTCTTGCACCTCTTTTACCGGCGCGATGATATGCTTCCCTTCAATTAAAGCGGTAACCTGTTCTTCCGTTAGTGTGTTCCCTTCGATTGCAAGCGACCCCTGTATCGTTTTCATCCGATTGATTTTCCGCAAACGTACCGTATCGGACTGCTCAAATCTGATCTTCAACCGCTCCATTGCGGCTGCTATCTGAGAAATAAGATTTATCGCTTTTGAGGTAATCGTAAACGGCGGTTCGTATTGCATTTGTATTTTTACTCTATCTCATAACCGGCTAATACAATTTGTTCTTTGCACCATGTTATAACAGTTTCCATATCGGCTAGCGCTTTCCTTGTAAGAGCTTCGTCAATGTCAGGAGATTGCGGATATCGAAAAGTTGCTGCATATTTTGTTAGACGGATAGCGGAAATTGTTATCGTATCGGGAAATGCTATCTCTGTTTGTATCATTTTAATCAACATTCCCAAATCGTGGATTTTAACAATTTCAATTTCCTTTAATATAAATAAAGCTTTAATTGCTTTTTCAACAGCTTGCTGACAATGGAAACAAATAATTTCCAGAGGTTGTGGATGCATGGTATTAAATAAATGCTGTGCAGTGCTTCTATCCATTTCAACAAAACGCAGCCATTCTTTTATTGTACTTTCAAGTTCCCTTTTCATATAACACTACTCCTTCTTTTGCAACAGTTTTTTCCAGCGTAGGATAGAGCTTTCGTTTCTCAAAATGCTCTTTATAATTTACGATAACATCGCACGGCTTTGCCTGAATATCAAAAATTGCAAAATAAGCTTTATCACATAAAAGTAAAGGAGTTTCGCTTACGTCCCGCTCATCTACCACGACGTAAAAATCATAGTCGCTCGTTTCGTTTTCTTGATTACGTGCGTAGGAGCCGAACAAATAAATCCGTTCCGGGTCAAGCGCTTCTTTAATTTTTTCGGCTATTTGCCGTATCTCTTCAGTTATCATTTGTATTCATTATACCGGATTTTTGGCAATTCCTCTACCTTGCACTTTTATGTTTTTAATAGCAACTCTTTCAAAAAAAGGATATACTGATTATCGAAAAAGGAGCGCAGTCATAGGAGGCTGAATGATGACGGCACAGTGGGCAGTAGTCTGCATAAAATTGTTACAAGGGGCGCTTTATCAAAATGAAGAGGCAGAAACTTGGCAGCTCTTGAAGCAATACCAGCGTGAGATTGCCGCATATTTTGAACAAATCGGTATCAGCCTCTTTATTGAACCGGCGGACGGCTACGCATTTTTAGAGCAAAAAGAAAGCGAAGAAGGGGATTCTAAATCTGTTAAGCTTATCCGGCATTATCCGCTGTCATTTGAGTTATCATTACTGTGTGTACTGCTGAGAGAGGCTTTAGAGCAGTTTGATGTTTCTCAAAATACATCTTCAATCTTAGTACTGAAAGCAAGTGAAATCCGCGAAATGCTTTCCATCTATTTTAAAGAAAAAACCGATCAAACAAAACTCTATAAAGAATTAAATAGGTATTTAAATCAAGCTGTCGATATAGGCTTTCTTAAAAACTTGAGCGAAAAAGATACCAACAAAACCGGCGATGCAGATATTGACCCCGCGTATGAAGTCCGTAGAATAATACGGGCAAAAGTCAGCGTCGATTTTTTAGCGGAATTTAAAGAGCGGCTGCAAAAGCTTTAGAAATCGGCTAGGCCAATATTTCCTGCCTCTGTCCTTAGACCTAAAAAATTATTTTTGCAACCGGTTTGTCTTTTCGTTAGTTTGAATAGTTGGGCAGCTCTAAAGATTGAAGTTTTTAGAACTGTCCAGTTAATCTTTCGGAAATAGGATACGAGAACCGTTAAACTCGGCGCGCCCCGTCTCCCGCTTCGCAAGCAAAAAAGGCGGCGGTGAGACCTGTTTTTTTTGTATAGATTTTACCGACGCGAGCGGTAAAATCTGCAACGGCGTCTTTTTGCACTAATGCGATAGCACAGCCGCCAAACCCTGCGCCGGTCATACGCGCTCCTAAGCAGCACGGCTCGGCATTCGCAGCGGAGGCGAGCGTATCCAGCTCAAGACCGGTTACTTCATAGTCATGTTGCAGTGAGGCGTGAGAGGCTTTGAGCAATGCACCGAGTTTTGGCAAGTCGCCAGCTTTCAATGCCGCTACTGCCGCGAGAACCCGCTCGTTTTCTGTAATACAATGGCGTACTCGCTTAAAAATACGCACATCTGTTATAGTTTTGGCAACCATATCCAGATCGGCGGAGGTCAGCTCACAGAGATTACCGATTGGTTTGATTTTTTGTAACAGAACGAGTCCTTCCATGCATTCTGCGCGGCGTTCATTATACTTTGAATCTACCAGCGCACGCTGCTTATTGGTGTTCATCACGACAATACGGTAATCTCCCAGTACGAGCGGCACATATTCATAACTGAGCGTCGCCGTATCAAGCAAGATCGCGCAGTCTTTTTTCGCCATTGCAATAGTGAACTGATCCATAATGCCGCACTGCATATTCATAAAGGAGTGCTCCGACGCCTGCCCCATTTTGGCAAGCGTTACCGCATCAATCTTAAAACTGAACAACTCGTCAACTGCCCGTCCGAATCCTATTTCCAGCGCGGCTGATGAAGAAATCCCGCCGCCCGCAGGCAGCTTACTAAAAAACAGCACTTCAAAGCCGCTCGTGAGCGTATAGC
>CAUVHB010000066.1:0-6974 GCA_963551335.1 uncultured Treponema sp. | reverse complement strand
TAATATCAACGTCGAGCAAGAGACCTGGCTGCATATGGAAAGGATTGATGAGGTAGTCAAACTTGTTGAATTCAGCCTCGAGGAAAGCGAGTCGCTCTTCCATAACGCGCCGTTCAACAGGATACTGGTAATCGTACATTCTCTTGAGCCGTTCACGCATGATTACAAGCTTCTTGCGCATCTTGTCTTTTTCGTAGACGAATGTGCGGTTCATTTTTTCAACTTCGGTTTCAGCTGCATTGACAAACGAAATCTCGTCCCAGACTTTTGCAATATCCTTGTAGGCGGGTTCGCCTTTCGGAGCCTTGTATTTCTTCTGGATGTGTTTTTCGTAGAGTTTTGCCAAATCGCCGAAGTCGGTGATGCGTACCATGAACTTAGATTTATCGTACTGGGTCTGCAATACGTCCCAAAGGTGTTCAACTTCAGTTTCAAATGAACGAATCATAACCTCATACGCTTTGCGTTCTTCAATGAGCTGCGCGTTGTCATAGTAGCGTAGACGGATCTGGTAGCGTTCGTCGGGGAGATTTGCAACGTTCGTGTCATCATACTCGCG
This sequence comes from uncultured Treponema sp., assembly GCA_963551335.1. Taxonomy (GTDB): domain Bacteria; phylum Spirochaetota; class Spirochaetia; order Treponematales; family Treponemataceae; genus Treponema. The sequence goes on along the minus strand of CAUVHB010000066.1, from coordinate 6,415 downwards.
CAACAGCAGTTCACGGGCATTTTTCAAGTTTTCAATGTACTGATATCCCATCTTAGAGGTATCAAGAATTGAAGTTAACGAGTTAATTGCTGTATTGAATCCGCGGTTACGGATGTTTTCAATATCGATGATGCGTTTGATATTCTCGCGGACGTTCAGCTGATCGAAGGTCTCAGGGTCGATTTCTGCTCTTAAATTTGCAATACGATCGAGCAATTCCTTTGAAACTGAGGAATAGCGTTTACTTTCCGGATTTTCAACATCATCGTCGGTAACATCGAATACTTTTCCCATTTTTTTGAAGATGATTTCGCTGTCGGTCATCTCTTCTTTACCTTCATCGATAAGTTCATCCTTTAATTGTTCGATTTCTTTATCGATAAGGTTCATCATATGATTGGAAAGCAGATCTTTAATTAAGTACTCAACCGTTGCCTGATACTGGAAAATTGGGCTGATAAGTTCGGTGTCGAGAATATTGACTGAAAGTTTTACATCCGTTACCGTTTTTGGCTTAGTGATGTTGTCTTTAAACGCACACTTTACGATTGAGTAAGCGTTTTCACCGCGGACAAAAGCGCCGACGTCGGTTTTCTGACGCAGGAGCGAATTGGTCAATGTTTCAAGATCATTGATTCCGCGTTGTACGTGTCCTTGCAAGTGTCCGTACATATTGACAATCGATTTTTCGATTTCTCCCGTATTGAACTTATCGGCGCCGCCGACTTCATCCAACAGAGTAGCAATCTCTTTCGGGGTATAGCGGTTCAGAACTTTCATTTCTTCCCTATCGATAAATCCGCGAACTTTTTTGAGCATTTCATCTTCTGCGGTTACCATATAGCGGTTGAACATATTCTGATAGTTCTGGTTAAAGTAATTGTATAACTTTTCCTTTAAACCACCCATTACATCCAATCTTTCCAGAACATCTTTGGGTAATTTTGTTGATAAGTGATGCAATACTTTATTAGTCTCTTCTTCAATCAGCTGATTCACTTCTTTTTGCTGATCGCGGTAATCTTGCGCCAACGAATTCCTTGAACCGACAGCGCTAGGCTTTTCGGGATGAAATACATTTGGACTTTGAGGTAAATCTAAACTTCCCATCTTACTGTCTCCTTATTGCAGCAGATTTATATCCGTAATGGATATATCAATACGGCTCTCATTATAAGGCTATTTGATAAAATGTAAAGCCACTAACCCCCTTTTTACTTTCTTTTTTTTGTAATACTATAAGGCATCACTGAAAACACGGTCTGTTTTTAGAAGTTTATTATACAAATTCCGTAATGAGGGGCGCTATTTATGTTGAAAATTAAATCCGTTTTCTTTGCCGTATCTTTTTTTCTTATGTCTTTTGCGCTATTTGCCGGTGAAAGAACTATTCCTGTTGATATTTTTTTGATGATTGATAAATCGCAATCGATGAATGAACCCGGCAAATTCGATAGTTTGCATAAATGGGTACGCGATACGCTTGTTACCGAAATGTTGATACCTGAAGATTGGATTACCGTTTGGGAATTTTATGAAAAACCGCATGAATTACAAACATTAGTGATTAAAAATGAAAATGATCGCAATGCATTAATAAAAACAATCGACAATATTACTCCTAATGGTGCATTTACCGACATTGGCGCTGCGTTGGATGCAATCCAAGATTCATTAAATAAGCGAGGAAAAAATAACCGATATAAAATTTTATTACTGGTAACAGACCTTGAACAGGATGCACCGTGGACATCAAAATATCGCGGAAAACAGGAATCGTTTAAAAGCCCGTATCTTGCAGAAGCGCGCATTATCAAACATGATAATTGGTACGAAATAACACTGGATATGGATATTCAAGATAAGGTTGTCAAAACGACTAAAGAACTCTATACGGATATTGTTGAAAATAACGGGAATCCCCGCAGTAATGACGATCAACATAAAGCGCTTATCACCGAAGAAAAAAAATAAATTGCGGACTGATAGCGTAGGGTGTGTTAAATATGAAAAAATTATTTTATGTACTTTGCATTGCAGCGGTGATTGCTCTTATCGGGGTGCTTGCGTATCAGCGTATTGTTCGCGAAAGACGACAGACAATACCGCAGAGTGCGCAAACGATTATCCCGATCGCTTCGCAGGCGCCCCAACAAACAAATGCGCCCTCCGAAGAGAGAGCCGAAAACACGCAGTCAGGGATTACGCTACTGAGCGATGAAGTTCTCGTTGACGAGATACAAGCGGATATTGATGGTGATAATAAGGAAGATAAAATTATTGCAGCAAAAAAATTATCCGATCAATTCATCTATCTGTTCATATTTTTACAGGACGCCGAAGCTCAAACTTTTACGAGAGTCGCAGAAATAAAAACGGAGGCAACCCATGCAAAAACGCTTTCCGTTTATACATTAATGGTGCGAGAATACTTGTATCCTGTTATCGCGTATAATGGAATGAATTCCGACAGTATGCAGGTGTTCGGTATGTATGCGTTGAAAATTGCTGACAATAAAATAATCAGAATCAATTCTTTAGCTGCTATACAAGCAGACGGTCAAATTATACTGAAAAATGAGCAGGATAATTCAATTTCCGATTATATGATTTCTGCATATTATTCCGATAAAGATGCTCCGAATACGCTGAATCAAATAGAAAAACAATATACATGGAATGCAAAAAAAGAATCTTTTGTACAAACAAAAGAAATAAAGATTCCCGGCAAAAGAATTGAAAGTCAATTTTTGCAAAAATTTCAAACGGGGGATAGTAATTCTTTTCAGGAATTTCTTGATGGATTATGGTATCAGCCAAGTGCAAAAAAAGATCAGAACCGAAGTATCTTTTTTAACCGTTCCGGAAACGAAATTATTTTTTCCGTTGACAATATTCAAGAACTGTTTACTATCGACTCGATAACACCGCGCAGATTTGGCATTTATTTTTCTACAAAAAATACCGCTATTTCAAGTATTCATCGGCGCATTAGTATTGAATTGCTTGGCGTTGATGAAGTGTATATACGAGTTATCGATGATATTGCACGTCTAAAAATTGGCGTTGCATCGAGCTGGGATGGATCATACCGAAAAATAAATAGCACCGTTCGTGAAGTGCAAAGTACAACCACGCTCGATGCGATAAAAAAAATATTGACTGCGGACGAAAAAATATGGACAAGTTCGGAAGGCTATTCGTTATCTTTTTCGGATAATACGTATCGGTTGCTGCAAGATACGGTGCAGCGTTCCGGATGGTACACGGTTTTTCAAATAAAAGATACGACTATTTTGCAGCTTAAAGATACGGAAAATACTGAGCATTTTTTTAATCTTATTTTTGATCATGCCAGTAAGCGGTTAACGCTTATCGAGGTTGCTGTTACATTAAGCGGCGTTACGCCAATTGGAAATTCGCCGCTGATATTTGAATAATATTTTTTATGTGAATACTTTTTTTACTGCACGAGTATTGTAGGGCGGCTTTTAAAAGTCAAGGTTTTTTTAAGCTGCCCTATAACCTATCCGCAAAGGAGCGCTCTTTTCTACAGCGTTCCTTCGCGGAATCCGTCAACCGAATCGTAATTATTGCGACGGCAACTATTTCTACCTTATCGCTTTACGATGACGGCAGTTCCCTGTCCTCCGCCGATACACAAAGAGGCAAGCCCGATTTTCTTATCCGCCCGCATCATTTCATGTAGCAACGTTACTAAAATGCGGTTGCCCGAAGCGCCTACCGGATGTCCGAGTGCGATTGCACCGCCATTCACGTTAGTCCGTTTTACCAGTGCATCACGGTCAACCCCATGCTCACGTACCAATTCATGGATAACGCCGAGCGATTGCGCTGCAAACGCTTCGTTCAGCTCGATCAGCTCCATATCAGAAAGTTTGAGCGATGCATAGTTTAATGCATTACGGATTGCCGGAACGGGACCTAATCCCATGACGAGCGGGTCAACGCCGCCTTGTCCAATGCCGACAATTTCTGCAATAGGTTTTAGGTTGTATTTTTTTACCGCAGCTTCGCTCGCAATCAGCACAAAAGAAGCGCCGTCGTTTATGCCCGATGCATTACCTGCCGTAACGGTACCGTCGCTCTTAAAAGCGGGTTTCAGCTTTGCAAGTTTTCCAAGATCGGTGGTGCGATTTGGGTATTCGTCAGTGTCGAAAACAATATCGCCTTTTTTATTATGAATAATAATTGGCACTATTTCGTTTTTAAATTTACCGGCATCGATAGCGGCGATTGCTTTTTGCTGGGATGCAAGCGCAAATTCATCCTGCTGCTCTCTGGTGATATTGAATTTTGCCGCAATGTTTTCGGCAGTAATTCCCATGTGGATATTGGCCCGGGCATCGGTCAATGCATCATAAATCATGTGGTCAACCGCCTGCCAGTTGCCCATCTTATTTCCGCTGCGGGTATTTGCAGGAACGAGGTACGGAGCAAGCGACATCGACTCAACACCGCCTGCAACAACAATGTCATTAAAGCCTGCTTGGATAGACATCACCGCTTCCATAACCGTCCGTAAGCCGGATCCGCAGACCATATTGGTTGAGTGAGCGCAGACCGTTTCGGGTATTCCCGCTTCCAATGCGATGGTGCGTCCAATATTTTGACCGAGTCCGGCGCCGAGTACGTTACCGCAAATAAGCTCCGAAACTTGATCGGGCTTGACCTTTGCCTCTTCCAGCACCGCTTTGACCACCGCAGAACCCATGTCTTTAGGCGGTACGGCGGATAATCCTCCGAGGAATTTGCCGATCGCAGTGCGTTTTGCACTGATGATATACGATTTTGATAACGTCATTGTTGACCTCCTAGAAATGTGGGGAATATGGTAGATTAAAGGAAACGGCTCAAAACCTCGCTTGATGAAGTAATTGAGAGATAGTCTTTAAGCAAGATTCCCCCTTACATCGTCCTATCATATCACGCTTACAATAATCTGACTATATTAAACAACACGGAAGTAAATCAGCATCTGCTGTTATATCGATGGTTGACGTTCATGCGAAATCTTGCGGCTCCTTTTATTTTTCACTATAATAGCTCCTCTAAAGAGGGAAATATTGGTTAATCCGAATGCGAATGGCTCAATACCTCGACGTAGAACGCCGTGATATTCATCTCTCCGCACGAATCAACATATTATTAACGTACCCTGTCGAGTATAGCAACACTTTCCAGAGTTCACCCTTTGTTCAGTTGTTGCATTTTAATAAGGAGTTGTTTATGTCTGCTAAGGGAATCCCGATTGAAGAAATCGCTCTGCAAATTGTTCTTTCCATTGGAATTATCGTTATCGCTGCAAAGTACCTCGGTCTTCTTGCTAAAAAATTGAATATTCCGCAAGTGGCAGGAGAAATCGTTGCCGGACTTTTGTTACGCTACCTGCCTTTTTTCCGTCATTTTGGAGGGGTCGAACCGAATGTTGTCTACGCGGGAACCAATCAATTTATCGAATATATGGCAGAAATCGGAGTCATTCTTATTATGTTCTCCGCAGGGCTGGGAACTAATTTAAAATCACTGGTAAAATCCGGTATAAAGTCCACCGTGATTGCTGCATGCGGCGTTATTGTACCATTGATTTTAGGTACAGTTATGTCGTTATGCTTTTGGGGCTTTGACGGTTTTGGGACGCCGGTATTTTATCAAGCGCTGTTCATCGGTACCATTTTAACGGCAACATCGGTTAGCATTACTGTGGTTGCGTTGAAAGAGATCGGGAAGATACAGTCAGAAGTTGGTCAAACGATAATCAGTGCGGCAATCATCGATGATGTCTTCGGTATTATTGCATTAACCATTGTACTCGGCGCAAGCTCTGGTAGTGGCGACTACCTTGGGCTTATTATAAAAACATCTGCATTCTTTGCCGCTTCGTTGGTAGTGGGATACCTCATTTACCGGATTTTTAAGTGGTATGATAATCGGCATCCGCATACTCACCGTATTTCGATTTACGGGCTGGGGGTTGCGCTCATTTTTGCGTATTGTACTGAGCATTTTTTCGGGATTGCCGATATTACCGGAGCATACGTTGCGGGGGTTGTATTTTGCAACTTGCATGATGCCTCTTATATGGAACAAAAAATAGACATCAATTCGTATATGTTTTTTAGCCCGCTCTTTTTTACCGCTATCGGACTTAAAACGGACTTAAGCGGACTGGATATGAGCTTACTATGGTTTTCGATTGCCTTTGTGCTTGTCGGTTGTATCGGCAAAATAATCGGCTGCGGCGGTTCGGCATTGCTCTTGGGCTTTAAACGGAAAGAGCCGCTCCAGATAGGGCTTGGAATGATGGTGCGCGGCGAGGTAGCCCTTATCGTAGCGCAAAAGGGGCTAGCGGACGGTAAGGTAAAGCCAGAATCTTTACACCCGGAAAAAATGC
>CAUVHB010000065.1:0-7004 GCA_963551335.1 uncultured Treponema sp. | reverse complement strand
CCCGCAGGCAGCTTACTAAAAAACAGCACTTCAAAGCCGCTCGTGAGCGTATAGCTTTCTTTTTGCATCATCGCGAGCATACCGTTTAGATAGTTCGCATATTGATTTTCTCTCCGATAACGGAACATCTCCGTAGAAGAAAATTCAAGTGCGCCAGGAAACCGTATATCATCATAGATAATTTTTGTATCGGATCGTTTGCGCAAAAGCACATAAAGATACCGGTCGATCGCCGCAGGGAATACCTTTCCGCCGTTATAGTCGATATGCTCCCCGATAATATTGATACGGGCGGGAGAAGCGATCATCATTACCTCTTCTTTACTTGCGCCGTATCGCTCGGTAAAGACCTTTATCAATTCAGCCTTCATCTTTTCTTCCGGCAAATCGGTTAAAAACTGTATAAACTCATGCTGTGTCATAGTGCCCCTCCCTTTAGGATTATTACAGCAGACTGTTTTTTAACAACCCCGCAGAATAATGAGGTTGCTTAACCAGAATTGAACCTGCGGTTCAAATGGTTGCTCAATCTCATTATTCTGCGATTCTGATTTATCTGTCTGTTGTGATAATCCTTCTGCTAAATAAAATAGACTGTACGAAATTTTTAATAAAATTTCGTACAGCAAGGAAAGCAACTGCCTGAAATATTTCTGCTGCAGTTGCCCTGGAATTATTCTCCCAACGGTTACTCTTATTTTCGGCATTAGTTGGCTGGTGTTTTTTATAACCAGCGCTTACAATACCGATGAAAGGTCTGCGACGACGGTATCGATTCGTCTACTGAGAATATGAGTGACGGTAAACGTTATTCGTCCGCAGATAACCCTCTCTTTAGTATGCGGCAAATATCCTAATTTTTCAAGTAGGAAACCGCCAAGTGTGTCATAATAATCGGAGTGAAAATCGGTATGCAGCAATTCGTTGCAATCTTCCAGCCGCAGAGCGCCGGGGAGGGCAAGTTGCGAGGAGTTAATAAAGCGTACCGAACGCATCGGGTCGTTCCGTGCCTTGCCGTACTCATCCTGTACCGTACTGAACACCGCGGCAATGATATCATCCATTGTAATGAGTCCTGCCACGCCGCCGTGTTCATCTATAACGATTGCGATATTTTGCATATTGGTATTCATCGCTCTAATGATAGAAAAGATGGACGCACTTTCGGGAACAAAAATCGCAGGACGCTGCAAAGCCTCAAGTTCAGGCACCCGCCGCTCCTGCAAAGCAAACAGCAGCGCCTTATAATGGATGATGCCGGTAACGGTATTGGTTTCGGAATCGTAGACTGGCAAGCGTGAAAAACGGCTACGGCGGAACTGTTCAATAACCTGCGGAAAAGTCGCGGCAGCTTCGACGTAAGCAATCGCGGTACGCGGCGTCATAATATTACGGAGCTTCACATCCTGCAACAAAACAGCTTTTCGCAGCAATGCTTCTTCTCCGGCAGCGAGGGCGCCGTCTTCTTGACCGATATGCACGAGCAGTTGAAGATCTTTTTCTTTGAGCGTATCCGGCGTTGTTTTCGGGTGGGCATTGCACAACTTGAGCACCGCTTTTGTCAGCAGCGAAAACATCGCGACGATGGGGCGGAGCAATGTGTAGCACACATACAGCGGTAGCGAGGCTTTTTTCCCGATTGATTCCGCCCGCTCAGCTGCCAGCGCTTTAGGGAAAATTTCGGCAAGGATGATAATGAGCACGGTAATTACCGCAGTTGCTGCGGGAACTGCCTGTGCGCCGAACACATCGAGGGTAAAAGCGGTGATAAGCCCCGAATTGAGCGTGTTGACAAAATTGGTGCCGATAAGCGCAGTCGTAACGATTTTCTCTTTCATTTCTACCAGCAGAGCCAACCGTTGAGCATTCCTGCGGGAGCTTTTTTTGAGATTACGGTATTCCGAGCGCGTAATCGCGGTTACCGCCGTTTCGGTACCGGAAAAAAAGGCTGCGCAGGCGAGTAGGATAATTATTTCAACACTGATAACGACAACGTTCATTCTTCCGCCTGCATCCGCACTTCAACTTGCACAATACGGTTTGCTTCAACTCGCGTTACGGTAAAACGGTACGGTTCGACGGTAATTGAATAACCTGCCGCCGGAATTTCGCCTGCTTTCTCCATGATGTAACCGCCGATGGTGTCGCTATACTGTGATTCAAGGTTGAGGTTCAGCTTTTCGTTTAAATCAGCAAGCCGGGTAATGCCTGCAATGGAGAACCTCTCCTGTTCTTTGGCTGCATCACGAGCGGTATCTGCATCACCGGCGTCTGCCCGTAACAATGCGGTTGATGATACGCCTACCGGTACGGAATTGGATGTTCCTCCTAATTTGTTTGTCGCCGTCGGAACCCCAAACTCGTTGATAGCCGATGCCATACCAGATTTGCTTATCGCCGGTAAAGCCTCATCCCGTCCGGATGTACGTGTCGTCGGTAGAGCTGTTAATGTGTTATCGAAAACGGGTTGCACTTTATTTGCGGGCGCCCCATGTACCGGCGGCGCTACCGACACTGACCGCGCGGGAATACCTATTTCTACTGTAGTTGTGTGAGTGTGCACACCGGCCGCTGCGAGGTCGCAACCTGCCGGTTCCTGTTTGCCGATTTGCCCCGATTGCCGCGGCTGCACTGTTCTCCCCTGAGCATCGGCGGCAGCTCTTTTTGCAGCGATATCTATCGGCACGACGGCTCCTGTTTGCACAGTATTTTCCCGTACATCATATTCATCGAGGATACTGCCGAATATTTCCTCGCTAACATCCTCGACAGTTATCAATCCCGCAGTTCCGCCGTACTCGTCAAGAACAATCGCCATCGTCTGCTGTTCGGTATGAAATTTTTTTTCTGCTTGAGCGAGTTTCGTCGTTTCAAACACAAAAAGCGGTTTACGCAGATAAGCGCTTACCTGAAAGGCGGCGCTTCCGTTCAAGTATTCTGGAGAAAAGAGAAAATCTTTAATATAGAAGAACCCTTGTATGGCATCGATATTTGTACTGTACACGGGAAAGCGCGAAAAGCGTGATTTTTTTGACAGCTCTATAATCTCTTCCGCAGATGCTCCGATGTGAATTGCCGTAATATCCCGCCGTGGCGTCATCACACTACGGACGGAAAAGTCTCCATAACGCAGAATGTTCGTCAGTAGTGCGCGTTCATCGCTGCCGATAAAGCCGCCTTCCTCCCGCGCCTGAAAAAACTCACGTAAATCCGCCTCGGTAACAGCCGCCGTGTTTTGTGCTTCGCGGATACCGCAAAGCCGTAGCAAAACGCCGGTAATCGCAGAAAAAAGCGCAACGACCGGCGAAAGAATTGCCATCAATACTAGAATGAAGCGGGCAAAGGCAAGACTCATGGCATCGGGATACACCAACGCGATCGATTTAGGCAAAATTTCACCGAAGATAAGCAACAGTACCGTACCGGCAGCCACCGCAATACCCAGTCCGGAATCCCCAAATATCCGCAGGGCAGCGGCAGTCAGTACCACGGAAATAGCGATATTGACAATACTGTTCCCTATCAAAATCGTCGATAAAAATTTTTGTTTGTGCTGCAGAATTTTTTCCGCCCTCGCCGCCGCACGGTTATTCCGTTCGCGCAAAAACCGCAGCTTGAGCTTATTCAAAGACAAGAAAGCTGTTTCGGCCGACGAAAAAAACATCGACATCAAAAACAGCGCCAATAAACTGATGAGTAGCAAAATAATATGCGGGGGTTCTCCAGTATCCATATTCGATAGAGTATATTAAAAGGAATTGTTAAAAATGTCAATTTTTTTGCAGAGAGTGCCTCTGACTTGACAAAATATGATACGGCATATACTTTCTTATTAGGAATATAATTCTTAAAGGAGTGTAAAATAAAAGCCATACAAATAGCATGACTTTTATTTACTCAAGTTTGCTCAAGCGCAAACTTGTATATTATGCGCACGTTCTCACTTCGTTACGGACGTGCCTAAAAAGTCAATCGAAAGGTGATACTTTCTTCTTGACTTTTTATAGGAGGAGATATGAGAAAAGAATTCCGCATTACGGCGTTGATAGTAGGTATCCTTTCTATTATTGCAGGTATCTATATGTTCGTCAGCCCGATTGCAAGCCTGGCATCGCTTTCGTTTTTTTTCGCAGCGGTTATGTTTATAAATGGCGTTTATGAAATTATCCATTATTTTGCAGACAGAGAAGATCATGTCTTGATCGTTTTGCTGAACGGTATTCTGACCATCCTGCTTTCAATTCTCGTACTAACCAGTCCTCTGTTTGCAGCAGCAACGCTTATTCCGTACCTCTTTGCTTGTTGGATATTGTTCAGCGGCATTACACGTTTTATTATCAGTTTTAAAATCCGCTCTATAACGAGAAGAGGTGGTTTTTATTTGATGTTAATCGGTATACTGGGTATCATCTGCGGAATCGTGCTGTTGATGCACCCGTTCTTTACCAGTCTGTTCGTCGCATGCATGATCGGCTTTGATTTTATCTATCACGGTATTATCAGCATCATTTTATTCTTTAGAGGACGATAATCGATTAGAAAACATTCATCAACTAATGTATGTCTTTGTGCATTAGTTGATGCAGTGATGCGATATAAACTCTTTGTTATCTTATATTCTTGATGTACATTCTCAAAGGAAATATGTCCGCGCTCCATTTTATTTTTTAATCTAAAAGTGATAAAAGGCTGTAAGCAGTTCTGCGGTATGCAGATATGCAACCCGTTGCTCTTTAGCAAACGCTTGTATTTCCCGCTGGAAGTTTGATTCCAGCTTGTCATTCGGTTATTTCTTGTATATTCTGTAGGCACTTCATCCCCTTGCGAGGTATGCTATGGATCATCGTTTTAAACGCACAGGCGCTTTATTCTTATATATTGTACTAATACTTTTTATTTTGAACGTTTTTACCGCGTGCCGCAAGAAAGAACAGACGGTGCTCTATCTCTACAATTGGACATACTACACACCCGATTCCGTTATCCAAGCTTTTGAAAAAAAATATGATGTGAAAGTTGTCTACGATGATTTTGCATCCAACGAAGATATGTTCGCCAAACTCATGGCAGGTTCAAAGGGCTACGACCTTGTTATTCCATCGGCGGATTATGTTTCAATCATGATAAAACTGAATATGCTTGAACCCCTCGATATTTCAAAAATCCCGAACATCCGCTACCTACGACCGGATGTACTCAGCCGAATCGATTACGATCCTAAAATGCAATTCTCTGTACCATATTATATGGGGGCAGCAGGTATTGCAGTAAACACTCAGGAAGTACCAGACTACGAGCGCAGTTGGAATATCTTTGCGCGGAAAGATTTAAAAAACCGGATGACGATGATGGATGATATGCGGGAAGTGCTTGGCGCTGCATTAGGTTTTTTAGGCTACGAGCCGAACAGTATCAATCCAGATGAGCTGGAACAAGCATACCAGTTAATCCAAACGAGCTGGAAACCGAATCTCGTCAAGTTTGATGCGGACGGTTTTGCAAAATCTTTTGCATCGGGGGATTTTTTAGTGGTGCAAGGCTACGCGGAATCCGTATTTTCGGAATTACAGGAAGATCAAACGCAGTATGTTGATTTCTTTATTCCGCAAGGAGTTCATTCCCCCTTGTATATCGATAGCTTCTGTATCCCCAAAGGAGCGCCGCATCCGGAACTTGCGCGTGCTTTTATCAACTTTATGCTTGAGCCTACCGTCTACGCCGAATTCTTAGATACGTTCGGTTTTCCGCCATCTATTCACACAGAGGCGGGAAAGTATCAAAAAAAACAACCGTACTACACACTTGATGATCTGAAAGACTGTGTCCTCAAAAAAGACCTCGGTGCGAACTTAGAGCTGTATAACAGCTTTTGGCAGCGTATTCGCTTTACGCCGTAGGATGAACGAAAGAACTCAGGGGGCTAAAGGCTCATACCGATTTTAGCGCTTTTTTTACTATTTTTTTGAGAACAGCTATTACTGTGAGAAAAAGAGCTAAAAATCTTATGGGGTATACTTTAGGATTGGAAGGAACTAAGCCAATTATCAATGCTTTATAGATAAAAAGCACTCTCAAATTGGCTTTGTTGTTGATTGTCAAAAATTAATATGACTTTGAATCATAGGACTTGCGGTTTTTTTTCATTAATTTGCGCTGAAGAGCTTTCTTCTTTCTATTCAAAATAGTAGACGGCTTTTCATAGTATTCGCGCTTTTTCCACTCGCGGATAATCCCTTCTTTTTCAACTTGGCGCTTAAAACGCTTAATTGCTTTTTCAAGGTTTTCGGAGTCATCGATAACGATACTTGCCACTTACAGAATCACCTCCAATGGATTATATCCTTAGTATCTCTTTTTACGATAACGATTTTATATATTTCTGTCAAGTAACGACAACTATATGTTCCGGTTGTGCATAATCTCCAGCTCCTCCATAACAAGATCGACAACAGCCTGTTTTTTATCGCCGTCTTCAGGGCACCGTTGTTTTGCTCGTTCGCGGAATTCGTTGCAGTCAATAACAGGGCTAAGCTCCATTATAACTTTATCTTGGCAAACAATATCGCCCAGCATATTGGACGGATCGTCCGAAATACGTAAACAGTTGCCGTTAATGGACACCAGCATCATCACATCAGAAGTTTTTATATACGAATCGATTTCGCGGACGCCTCGTTTTGTTTCCGGTTTTCCCGGGCGATAGCGGGTTCCTGCAGGATATACGATGACGGCCTTCCCCTCTTTTCGCACTTCTTCCAACGTCCGCATTGAGGCAGTATTGATACTGCGGCTCCGTTTTTTCTCTTCTTCCAGCTGTACGGGGTCGGTTATACCGGCAAGCGTTCTACTTGGATAAATGACAATGCGTTCATAGCCTTCGGTAAGCGCAGCAATGAGAGGATTTTCTTCGGTCAGCTTCATACCGGCCATTGCGATAGAGCGATGAGCAAGCTCTTCTCCTGCCGATCCTGTTTGCTCCATTAAATATAAGAAAATCGGTAAAT
>CAUVHB010000064.1:0-7029 GCA_963551335.1 uncultured Treponema sp. | reverse complement strand
CGCTTATGAATCCTCACGGCTTATTACCGCTTTTAGACAAAAATTGATTTCCGTGAATAATAATTTTAACCGGTTGACAGAGTAGTATGCTCTTATTATGATGCATTTGCCGTCTACCAAACGGCAACGTCTTTCCTCTAAGACGATTTTATAAGATATTCCAAAAAACAATGGATGGTTCACTATGAGTAACAAAGTTTCTTTCTTTTTCGGAAATCGTTTCTTATCGGCTGCTCCTTTCGATGACGACGATGATTTTGATGACGATTTTGATGATGACTTCGGCAATGATGATTTTGACGATGACTTTAACGATGACGACTTTGATGATGATTTCGACGACGATTTTGACGACGACTTCGATGATGATTTTGACGACGACGATTTTGATGACGTCTATGACGATGATGACGGTTTTGAAGATGACTTCGACGAGTAAGCAATGAATAACACAGGTGCTGTCAAAAAACTGAAGTTTTTGGGCAGCGCCTATCTATTAAACAGAAGCGGTATCCTTGCGGTGTTGATGCAGAAATTCAAAATCAGCAAGATATTGCAAACGGGACTGTACTAGATACAGCAGTTCAGTATACATATCAAAGTTTACTTCCAATGCAATCGGGAATACATAGAGTTCCGTTTCATTGCAATACCGCTCGACAAACTCCGGATCATTGACAAACCCTAAACTGATCATATTGCTGATTCGATCAGCACATTTAAGTACCTTTGCCCGCTGTGAACCATGCCTAATAATATGCTGCAAATATTCAGGCTTTGACTGCCCCTGACGACGGGTCACTTCCATCACTAATTCATAGACGGCAGGAGATTCAGAATCAATAGACAAAAGCTCATTCACGTTAAAATCCGGTACATCTTCCAATACATCGTGGACAATCGAGGCTTTTAACAAAATACTGTCGATATAGCCGTAGTCGATCAGCGTTGCCATCGTATCAAGCTGATGACGGAACATATTACCGCCTGCATGACGGGCTTTTCCCCGTAAAGAGGTCGCCAAATGAATATACGGAGCAAGATACATTCCCTTTAAAAGCGCTACTTCATGTTGTTCCATCTTTTTCCCCCTTCCCCAGAGCCTACACGAGATCACGCAAATATAACGTGAACTTTTCAATCCGCCGTTCTGCCTCATGCAGCTTTTCTCTTTCCCCTTCGACAACATCCGCCGGAGCATGATCCGTAAAACTTGCATTCGAGAGCTTTGCCGTTAAACGAGCCGCCGCCTGTTGTTCTTTTTCGAGTTCTTTCGTAAAACGCGCAGCTAATTGACTGCGGTCTACCTCCGCTCCGGTAATGATAAAGGCTTCAAAACCGGCGCCTACCGTTCCGATGGAATTTGCAGGCTTGTCGGCTGGCGTTTCGATAAAGGCAATATCCGCAAGTCCTGCCAAGAGCTTTATTAAATCGATATTTTCAAAGGCAGCCGCTGCGGGAGAGCCTGCTTCGATATAGAGCGCGATATGCAGCTTGAGCTGAGGATCGATACCGCATTCCGCTCTGAGCGCGCGGATGAGCCGCACAATATTCTGCAGGGCTGTAAAACGCGCGGCGGCTGCCGTATCGATGCGTTCTTCACAATAGACGGGATAATCGGCGGTTATCAGCGCCTCTGCACGGCGTGAAGCTCCGGTGGCGCAGTGTTCGGGGAGTTTGCGGTAGATTTCTTCGGTAACAAAGGGCAGCACAGGATGTAACAGCCGGAGCGATTCTTCCAAAACAGCGAGTAGCACCGAGGTTATCCGGTCTTTTTCCGCATCATCGCCGCTCTTATAGGAAAGTTTTGTCCCTTCGACATACCAGTCGCAAAAGTTATTCCAGAAGAATTCATACACGTTTTGCCCTATCTCGTTATAGCGGTATCCTTCAAAGGCTGCCCGCACGTTTTTAACCGTTTCGTTGAGGGTGTGATAAATCCACCGATCAAGCTCGGTTAATTCCGCTGCGGAAACAGGAACAATGCGCCGCCCTTCGAGGTTCCCTAAGATATAGCGTGAGGCATTCCAGATTTTATTGGCAAAGCGGGAGCCGAGTTTAAAGGATTCGTTGTCGATAAGGATATCTTGCCCCTGCGTACACATAAAGGTGAGCGTAAATTTAAGGGCGTCGGCGCCGTACTCATCGATAACATTCAGCGGATCGATACCATTGCCAAGTGATTTTGACATTTTGCGTCCCTGCTTATCGCGTACGAGACCATGCAGGTAAATATCGCGGAAAGGAACAGCGCCGGTAAACTCAAGCGCCGCCATAATCATACGGGCGACCCAGAAGAAGATAATATCGTGACCGGTGATGACGGCAGAGGTCGGGTAATAGCGCTGGAAATCCTCGGTGTTTTTAGGCCAACCGAGCGTCGAGAACGGCCACAACCAGCTTGAAAACCACGTGTCGAGCACATCGCTATCCTGCTTGAGGGCGGCGCTCTTACAGTGGGGGCATTGGGTTACATCTTCTACCGAAACGATCATCTGACCGCAGTCTTGGCAATACCACACCGGAATCCGGTGCCCCCACCACAGTTGCCGCGAAATGCACCAATCGCGGATGTTTTCCATCCAATGACTGTAGGTATTCTCCCATTTTTGCGGATAGAACACGAGTTCGCCTTTTTTCCACGCGGCAAGCGCCTTGTCTGCAAGCGGCTTCATTTTGACAAACCATTGCTCAGAAAGGTACGGCTCCACAACGCTGTGGCAGCGGTAGCAATGCCCGACGGCATGCTTGATATTTTCTTTCGCTTTGAATAAACCCATTGCCTCTAAATCAGCGATAACTGCTTCCCGGGCGGCTTTCACCGTCATACCACGGTATTTTTCGGGTACGGACGCAGTGAGCGTACCGTCGGGGTTCAATATATTGATAACGTCGAGATTGTGCCGCTTGCCGACTTCCCAGTCGTTGGGGTCGTGGGCAGGGGTTATTTTTACCGCGCCCGTCCCGAATTCCTTATCGACATAGCTGTCTGCAATAATCGGAATACAGCGACCGGTCAACGGCAGCACGAGTTTTTTTCCTATTAA
Source organism: uncultured Treponema sp. (assembly GCA_963551335.1). Lineage (GTDB taxonomy): Bacteria > Spirochaetota > Spirochaetia > Treponematales > Treponemataceae > Treponema. The sequence continues at coordinate 3,982 of CAUVHB010000064.1, read as the reverse complement.
ATGAGTATAGCGGGGATCGTCAGGGTGTACGGCAACGGCGGTATCGCCCAAAAGCGTTTCGGGACGGGTCGTCGCTATTTCGATATATTCCGACGCGGAGGCGGCGCCGTTTCCATCCGCAAGGGGGTACCGGATATGGTACATTCCCCCTTTGGTTTCCTCATGTTCAACTTCATCATCGGCAAGCGCAGTACCGCAGGAAGGGCACCAGTTAACCAAATAGTTACCGCGGTAGATAAGCCCGCGTTCATAGAGGGTAACGAATACGGTACGCACGGCATGGGAAAGCCCTTCGTCCATCGTAAACCGCTCCCGAGACCAATCGACGGAGGCGCCGATTTTACGCAGCTGATTGGTGATAATCGAGTGGTGTTTTTCTTTGACCTCCCATGTGCGCTTGAGAAAGGCTTCCCGTCCGAGGTCGTGCCGTGTTTTACCTTCCGCCTTGAGCTGGCGTTCAACCACATTTTGCGTTGCGATACCGGCATGGTCGGTACCGGGTATCCAGAGCGTTTCATCGCCTTTCATACGGTGGTAGCGGACAACGACATCCTGCAGCACGTTGTTTAAACCGTGTCCCATGTGGAGAACGCCAGTTACATTGGGCGGAGGAATGGCGACAACATAGCGCGCAGTACTGTCTACCTTTTTAACCGGCTTAAAACAGCCATGTTTCTCCCAATCCGCATAGATTCTATCCTCAAAATCCTTAGGATTATATGCTTTTTCTAATTCAATCGTGTGCAATCTGTCTTCCATGACACCAATCTCCTGCTGCGGTTTCTATAATAGGTAAATATTCTAGTTATTTTTTAGGTATCGTTCAAGGGTGGGGGAAAGGAAGTGTGCTAATTAATTGAAATTATGAATCGCAGCAATGCCTGCGGGGCAGCGGGTAGACCAAGCGCGTGAGGCATTACCCTCTTAAAAAACCTATCCGTGGCGGGAATCGGCGTAGCCGCTGCGGAGCAATGTGGGATTCCCACGGCGTCTAACGGCGATAAGTTCGGCAGCGATGGACACTGCAATTTCTTCCGGTGTTTCCGCTTTGATGGGCAATCCAATCGGTTTATAGATGGAATCGAGAAACTCTTTGCTGACACCTTCATCGGCAAGTAACTTGACAACCGCAGCATTTTTTTCAAATGAGCCGATCATACCGATATAGGCAAGTTTTTTACCGTACAGATACCGCAATACATCCGCATCGCAACGATGCCCTCGGGTTACCGCAACGCAGTACACATTCTCGTGGAACTGTAGGACGGTATGAGATGCCGGTACGGCTTCTTGCGACGCAGCGATGCCGCAAGACGGCGAATTATCGTGCGCTGTCTTATTATTTTGAACAGATTCAGCCTTTTCTTTAAGAAAGAGCTGCTCCAGTGGACAACAAAGTCGCCGCGCTGTCGGGAATAGCTCTTCCGTGATGCAATCGGCACGGTCATCCCAAACGGTAACGCGGAAACCGATAAAGGAGGCAATCTTTGCAAGTGCACGACCGACGTGTCCGCCGCCGAAAATAAACAGTTCAGGATCGTTTCCTATCTTTTCAAGATACACTTGGATAGAACCTCCGCAGGCAAGACCTTCTTCTGCAGTAAGATTTTTCTTTATAATGCAGGTAGCATCGCCTGTTTTCAGCATTTCGCGTGCCTTTTTGATAACTTCATGTTCGGAAATGCCGCCACCCACCGTACCTCGAACCGCCTCAGAAGTTACCCACATCGATGTTCCCGCTTCTCGTGGAGAAGACCCATGCGCTTCGATAATCGTGCACAACACACCTGTAATACCATCTGCCGTATCGGCTGTAACATAGTGTAAAAGATCGGTATCCATGAACTATTTATCCTCTTTTTGCTCAAGCGGTCTTTCGTCCTCAAGAATCATCGGAATATCGGTGTAAATTTCAGCTTGATATGGACTGTTTGAGCTCAGCATATTTTTGGTGTTCAAGTACGCCAAGCCGACCGACTTTGCGCGGATCATCGTCTGCGGATTTCTGGTCAATGCATCCCATGCACGGGTTGCCTCCGCATACAGCGCAAGCGCGCGCCCGTTTCTCTGAGAGTCGCCGATTCGTTCGGACAATCTGCTCAGCGTTGCACCCAAGTTATTAGTCGTATGCATATAACTTTCCATAAACGCAGCATCATCGGGACGAGTATTCAGCAACGCCTGCTCTTTCCGCGCACGCTGTGCATTCAGCAACGATAAAAGCTCCTCATACGCAGCCAAAGCGGCAAAATAATCTCCTCGCTTAAAGAATGCATTGCCGAATCCGTACAGCAAATTTTTATCATGTGCTTTTTCAGAATATGCACGGTTCATCGCTTCTATTGCTTGCTGGTAATTTTCCTGTTGATAGTGTATATAGCCGATGCGGTAGTTCACCGATGGCGTGTTATACAGTTCCTTTACCGCATTTTGATAACTGTCAAGCGCCGAATCAAAATTAGACGAAATAAAATAGTCGATGTCTCCGTAATCTGCATAGAGTTTTCCGACAGTTTTGTTCGGCGGCAGCGGTTTAAAGGCAGTATATTCACGGTATATATTGAGCGCATCTGCATAAAGGGTTTGAGCTTCAAGGAATTTTTTTTGATCGACCAGTTGCTCTCCCAAAAGGCGCATTGCATCAACATAATTACCGGTACGCCGTGCAGTCATCGGGGCGGCGGTTTTGAACAGCTTAATAGCCTCGGTCAAATTTTCTATTGCGCCGTCCTGCTTATTATTGTAGATAAAGAAACGACCTAAATTGTAATACGCTTCCGGCATCGTTTTATCCGTCTGCACGGCCTTTTCCAACAGCATACGGACATCATCGATTTTTGAGCGGAGTTTTTCCGAATCGAGCGGTTTGGGATTATACCGTTTTTCCAGTAAATAGCCGCTCAATTCCGTCAGATTTGCCGCACCGATTTTCGTTATGCGGGAAGAAAAATGATCTTTGAGGTTTAGCACTTCCGCCAGATTATCCGTGCGGATAAAATAGCGCATCATTCGCACGAGGAAAGTATCGTTTTCGCCGTAGAGTTCAATCAATCTACTGTACACTTTTACCGCTTCGGCATATTTTTCAGGGTCTTCATCAGCCCAATTCATAAACACATCACCGAGGGCGAGCATTCCATCCTTATCGTTGACATGCTGATCAAGAACACGCCGGCGCAAAACCTCTTCGGCTTTTTCGTAATTGCGGAGATCGGTACTCAACATATCCGCGTATTCCAAGCCGCCCTGCTTATCGTTGTCAAAGTCGTAAATCAGGCGGAGGTACATTTTTTCTGCAGCGGTAAATTGTTTTTTTGCTCTAAAGGCACGAGCATACGAAAAATACCATTTTCTTTTTCGTTTATAGTCTCCTGCTCGATTGAATTTTTCTAGGGCTGTTTCATAGCGCCCATTTTCTAGATAGGCATAACCGGTCTTATAGAGCGATTCGGATTTTACCGGTTTATAGATAAACTGCCATGATAAGATCGAAATACAGCCCACCAGAATAAGCGCGATAGCAGACATAACCGCCACAGGTAAGAACCGATATCTGAACCAATATTTAAAGGTTTGTTTTTCTTTTTCGTAGTCCTCAACGCTCTGGCGCTGGAATCCGCGCGGAATAGGAATCGGTTTGTCGATTATCTTTTCGAGTTTATTGACCACCTTTTTAAGAGAATCTTTTTCCAATACAAAGCGGATAAAGTTCATCTTATTTTCGGGGCGATCGTCGCCGTTTGCGATATAGTCCTGAATAGCAAGCTGCACATTAAACGGGAAAGTTTCAAGCTTGTTTAAAAAGTTGAAATAATCATCATCCGATATCGTTAAGGATTCGTTGCCATCTGAAGAACCGGTACTCTTGGCGATAACGGAATCGAACATCTGCGAGTGAGCATCAGCCGAAAAATCTTTAAAGTTATCAGGAAGGTTGAATTGATCGTCACAGGTACTCATCTTTCGGAACGATACGGTCATA
>CAUVHB010000063.1:0-7030 GCA_963551335.1 uncultured Treponema sp. | reverse complement strand
GGAAAACTCTTAAAGAATACCGGACAAATGACTTTTAGCCATTTATCCAATTGAACAGAGCGACTATACTATTTTGAATAATAAATGTCAAGTAATTAATTGTTGTTAGTTGGGAAAGCATGTCCGACTTTAAAAACAAGAGTATTGTTGCTACAAAAGTGAACGTATCGATGATTGGAAATATACGGCATAAAACATTCCGACGCCGGACAAAATAGATATAACGGTTTTGGGTATGTGGAAAAATCCGGTTTAAGCATTGTGCAAGTTGTGTACGCGGAGACCGGTCGAATCCATATTATCTCAGCTCGTTCTGCAACAGCGCAAGAAAGGAAAATGTATTATGACAGACTTAGACGAATATATCACCAAATGTGAGGCTTATGCAGTTCCCGACAGTCAAATTAACACAACAGATATTCTGGAATTAACTGAAGAAGATTTTGCGCGGGGACACTTTAAGTATTGGAAGCCGCTTAAAAAGTCGGTAACATTCCGTATCGATTTTGATAACTTATCGTGGCTGCAAAGTAAAGGTGCAAAAGGGTATCAAAAACGAATGAACGAGGTAATACGCTGGGCACGGCAAAACGGGTGCCCGTTAGAGTGAGCTTCAACTATCTCGCCCGATAGTATTATCGCTCCTAAATCTTGTACTCACCGCAACTCTAAACAACTGCGCGGCAAAACGGTTAACGCAAGCCGCAGCCGCATTGGTATCGGCAATAGGAGCGGGATGTTCAAAGTGGGAATAGACGGTGCCGTCTTGCCCGATAAGGCTGAGCCGGACGCCGTTTTCGGTACATACCGCCGCGATGGAAAACGGCGCGTGTGCGGAAACGGTAAATAAGGATTTGTTGAACGCGGCAGCGAGGCGTTTTTCGGTTTGCTTTCTATGCCGTTCATCTGAACCGGTGCAGGTCAGCGTAATCGGCAGTCGTATCCAATGCTCAGGAAAGCAGGCTGGATTGCTTTGCAGCAGCGTGTGATAGAGCGTTGTTTTTAGTTCAAGGTTTTTCGTACAGCTTATCAGCGCCGCCGCAGCTTGTTCCCGCAGCTCTTTTTCCCATACGGGGTCAAGGGTATCTAACGCTTCCTGCAGCAGGCGTTCATCGCGGAGAAGTATCCCTTTTTCGGCAATGTACGATGGGCGCGCCTGCGGAATAACCGAGGTTTCCAGCGCTTCCGCACGGTGTAAATACCGCCGCGCTTTAAACGGCGCCGATTGAAACGCTCGATAATAAAAGCTATTTCTGTACAGCTCATGCGTATTAGCGTCCCTTTCCGCGATGGTATATTCCTTTGCCAATGTAAGATTATGGATACTGAACGCCGCTCGATAATATCGCATCAATGCAGAATACTGTGTAAGATTTTTAGAGCGGACAAAAAAATCCTTAGCGCTTTCAGGTACCCGCATCTTTTCGGCCGCATATTTTTTTTCGTATAACGTCCGATATAAACCATACAGTTCAGTATAGAACTGCGCGGTACTCATACCGAAGTTCGCAATCCACGAAGAGTCAGTTACACGCTCGATTTGTGTAATATAACGCTCCGCTTGTTCCCAATGCCCCATCCGCAGATAAATTTTTGCCAGATTGATGAGCGGTAGCGGCGTAGGATTATCTTTTGTCGATTGCATATAATAAGCAATCGCGCGGTCAAAATTATTTTTCCGCTCTTCAAGTTCGCCAAGAATCAAATATCCCGAAGCACGCGAAAAATAACCAGAAGCATTGCGTGCATCTTCTTCAGCTTGATCAAAATGATAGAATTCTGTTTCCAAAATCGCCTTGTTGTAGGAATACACCGAGGCCGAATAAAGCGAATCATTTTGCAGTGCGAGTTCAATTCCCTTTTGATAATAGAGCGCTGCATTCCGATAGTCGAAGAGTTCACCGTACAGATTGCCGAGCTCGTTTGCAATACAGCCGTCATCCCCATAATTGCTGCGGGCGTCGAGCATCGCCTTAATGCCCTCATCAGTTCGGTGCGTTTTAAAACAGAGCCACCCATACGTTGACCATCCGAAAATATCGGTAGGATTATATGAAAGATATTCGTGCAGCAGCCCGCGCGCTTCTTCTTCTTTATTCAACGCCGCTGCTGCACTCGCTGCGCCGTACAGGAGTTTGATGTTATACCGATTGATACGCAAGCCTTCGATGAAGCGGCGATATGCCGGTTCATAGAGTCCGTGGTTAAAATACATATCGCCGAGCTTGAGCTGGAAAAGCTCATTTGTCGGGTAGTGTGCGATGCCTTCTTCGAGCAGTGCAGCAGCGGTATCCCAGTTTTCCGCTTGCAGCGCCCTATCCGCTTGTTGCAGCAACTCATCAGCATCCGATGAACCCGATGCAAAACCAAGGGATAATGGCAAGAGAAACAAAACGAGCACGAACAGCAGCCCATTCCGCGGTGTATGTCCATTGCTACGTAGATCACTGAGCTGATTTTTTTTTCGAAATACTTTCATGTGCCGTTCCTCCGGCTGCGTTTCCACGTGTTTTTGCCGAGCTGTTTCTCTGCGCGATAGAGCTGCGTAGCGGCTGCAACATCTTCATCAGTGCAGAATGGCGCGAACTTTGCTTTTTGGGTGAGTGCGTAAAAGGATTTGCTCGGATACGGATGCAGTCGTTTCAACGTGAGGATGATTTTCCGGTTATTTCGAGAAAATCTGATAACGAGATAGGGATAGGCTCGGAACGCACCGTACAAAAGCATCACCACCAGCGCAGCGCTGCAAAGCAGTATCCAACGGTGCATTCTAACAAACTGCGAAAAACGCTGAGCGACCGTTTGCGCTTCCACTGCCGAAAGCGTTCCTCCCTGCCGAGTACGGAGCGCCGAGCGGTTTAAGAGGATTTCGTCAAGGAGCTGCGTAAATTGATCGCCGCCTGCCTGAAAAGAAAAATCGAGCGCTTCTCCGTCTGCGAGCTGTTCGGTGGTGGGGTCGAGGTCTACCCAGCCGAGATATGGGAAAAAGACTTCCACCCACGCATGCGCCATATTCGCCCGTACTGGATAATAATTGAGGATGCCTGATTCAGGCTGTAGAAAAAAACCGGCGGCAAGCCGCGCAGGGATGCCGAGGCTGCGGAGCATGAGGCAGTACGCAAAGGCGAAGTACGAGCAATAGCCCTTTTTCGATTCCGTTACAAAATAGCGCAGCTGATCGCCGTCAGGAGCCTGCCCGGGTCGGAGTGAATAGCGGTACTCGCCTTCGCGGAAATAATCGAGCAAGGCGTAGACCTTATCATAGTAGAGCGCAAAGGGAGCAGTAACCGATTCTGCAATGGGAAAGAGCAGCTCCTTTGTGCCGGAATCTACAGACGTATAAAACTGCAGCGCTTCCGCCGACAGCCCCTCTTCCGGATTCCCGGACGGCGATTTCGCCGTAATCAGATCGAGCGGTACCCCATGCAGCACCTCGCTTTCTACCTTGTAAGCGCCCTTAAAACTCACCGTGTCCCACACCGTATACGGCGTTACCGATAGGGGATAATCGAGCGCAACAAGGGAGTCGGGATCGAGGTTGACGGTAAATATTTCCTGACTGACCCGCTCACGGCACAGGAAAGACTGATAAGGAAGCTGTTCAGGGTGTGGAGCGATACGCAGCGGCTGTTGCGGTTCGCCGGGCGCCGACTTTTCGTAAAACCCTTTTTGCGGACTCCAGCCGGACAGGTACATACGACGGAACAAGTGAGCATCATAGTCTTGATCGATATGCACCACCATCACCAGATTGGTGTTCATCTTTACCTCATCCTGTAGCTGCAAAAACTGAGAAAAATCAAACTCGAAGAGTTTTTGTTCGAGCAGACCGCCATTATTGCCGACGGAGCCTTTATTAAAGGTTTTGATAAAGAGGATGACTAGGAGTGCGCTTAATCCGATAAAGATGAACACAAACACTGCAAACTGTCTCCGTTTTAAAAATGAGCTTGAGAGCACAGCAATCTGAAGCATCATAAAAACACCGGCAAAGCCAGCTGCAAGGAGCGGATGGGAAAATGCCGTAAGGCGATAGTGTTGTTGCGGAAAAAATAACAAGGAGAACACGAGCATCGCAGCGAGCGGTTCATAACGTCGCCATCGTTCAGTAAAAACGAAGAGCGCTGTTGTGGTAATGCTGATAAAAGCGGTAAGCGCCAGTAAGCCATATATCAGTTTGAGGCGCAAAAAAAGCGTATCCGCAATGAGCTGCGGTATCAGCGCAAGCAATCCGAGCATACACGCAGGGAGCAGCAGCGCGGCGGAAAAGCCGATGATCACTGCCGCTTCCGCACGAATTCCCTTTCTATGCAGAAAGTGAATTGTCGCCGTGCAGCAAAGCCCCCATATCGGCAGCGCCGCTATAGGCAGAATACCGGCAAGATAGCGGTGCGGTACCGAAAGGAGCAGCAAAAGTGAACACAGCCGCAGCACGGCGGCAGGTTTAGAGTAGTTCTGCATGGCAATTTCCTGCGGTAAAGATACGGAGTTCCTGCTCGGCAGCTTCCTGCACCTTTCGATAAAAAGTATCCTGCCGTGCGGAAGCGGCGGAAGAATACAGCAGCCGGTGTATCCCCCTCCGGCTAAGAACACGATGCGTTAGCTCATCGAGCGGCGTATGTTCTTCCGATACCGGCGCCGCGGCAAGGCAAAAAAACGTTTCAACGCCGCTCCGGCTGTAAGCGGTGATTTTTCGGTAAGCGGCAGTATTTTGGTAAGCTGCGATGTGTTCTCCTCCGACGGTTATGCCTTCTTTACGCAGTGAACGCAACAACGCACCGGCAGTATCGCGAGAAACGTCTCGGCTCGGCATATATCCAGTCGGCATATAACAGTATAACAGCCCCTCGCCGTCTGGGACTGCCTTAAAGATTTCCGCCGCAGGGGGGATGGCTTTTGGAGATGCGCGGAGCGCCGGTATAGTAAGCAGCTTTTGTATCTGTGCGGCGGCTGCGCTCCCTTCTTCTGTTATCTCGTACCGCTGCAAGGATTGTTGTGAATCATCAGCGTGATAATCATATAAATGATAATCATATAATAGAAGCGCGCACTGAATCCCCTCATTGAGTAGCTCTATAATCACGCCGGAAAGGCGGCCGATAAAGGCGTCAAACACGGAGGATGTCAAAGCCCGCTCTTTTTTTTTCGCGCACACCGGCTCTTCGATATATATCGTTAATCGTTTAACCGGCGGCGGTTCAAACGCGCCGAGCTTTATGGAAAGCGTATTGGTGTGTGCATAGAGCTTCCAGTGAATTTTTCGCGGATCGTCGCCGGGGAAATATGGGCGGGATTCATAGAGTTCATGGGTGCGCTCTTGCGAGGGGAGATCGTTTACGGCGCGGGAGCGGAGGTTTGGAAATACCGCTTTTTCCGGCGGAAGCGCAGGCTGCACGACGGCATAAGGCGCGGAAAGACGAGGAGGCAGCATATATGATACAGTCAGGAAACCGGCAAAGTCCCGAATCGTGAGGTACTGCCGCTTATAAAAGTATCTGCCACGGGTGAGATTGTGCGGATAATATTCTGTCCGTTTCCTCTGCAAGGGGATGTAAAGGGTTACGGCAGCTTCTGCGGTGGACTCAGGCGAGCGCGAAACCTCACGTGAAAACTCAATGGTATAAAACGCGGCGGTTCCGGGGACACAGGGAGGAAAGGACTGTGCAGGTTCAGCTTGAGCTTTTTTTGAACGTGCAGGAGTAATCGTAAAGCCGCCGCCGTCTGAGGCAAAGGCAGGTTCCTCCGCTTTCCAACACAGGGCAGTAACCGCGGTAGCTGCGACGGCAAAGCCGGTATAGAGCGTGAGTAATCCGCCGCATACCGCACTTAAAAGCTCCCCACGCAGCAAGCCGCTTATTAAAAGTAGCACGCCCATCGCGGTATATACCGCTCCGTGCCTCGTGATCCGTATCCGCATCATACCTTATTGCGCCCCGGCTGGTTTTGTCCAATCCGTTTGTTTGTCGGCAGTGCGGATAACCGCTTCGGTAATACTGCTGATGAGTTCGAAAGCTGCGCCGTCGCCCGTTTTTATTAGACAACGGTGCGCAAGTACGAGCGGCGCAAGGGTACGGATATCCTCATCCTCCACCCAATGCCGACCGTTAACAAGGGCAAAGGTACGGGCGAGGCGCAGTAAATGTAAACCGGCGCGGGGAGATGTGCCAAGCTTAAACGCGGGATGAGCGCGAGTCTCTTTTCCGATGCGAGCGATTATCTTTTCGAGTACGGGATGCACAAACACCTGCCGCTGTTCTTCCCGCGAGGCTGCGATATCCTGTATGGAAACAACCGGCGTAACCGGCGCAAGCCCTGCCGCAGGGTGCGTTTGTTCATGCAGCAATTCGGTTTCCGCTTCTTCGTCGGGGTAGCCGATCGACAGGCATATACTGAACCGGTCAAGCTGTGCGGCGGGAAGCGGATAGGTACCTAAACTTTCCACCGGATTTTGCGTAGCCGCCGTAAAAAAGAAGGAGCTTAACGGACGGGTTACCGTACCGGCGGTTACCTGCCGCTCGGCCATCGCTTCCAGCAAGGCGGACTGTACCTTCGGCGGGGTGCGGTTCAGTTCATCCGCAAGCAGAATATCTGCGAACACTGGGCCTTCCATAAATTCAAAGGTATTTAGTCCTGCATGAAAGACTTCCACACCGGTGATGTCGTAGGGCAAAAGGTCGGGGGTGCATTGGATACGCCTAAACCGCGCCGGCTGTCCATCTTTTTCGATGAGAGAGGCAAATGTTTTGACCAGTGTGGTTTTCCCGACGCCCGGCACATCCTCTAACAGAACATGCCCGCCAGCCAGATATGCGGTGATAAAAAGGCGGAGGATATCCTTCTTTCCTTTCATTACTTTTTCCAGTGCGGAAAGAAGCCGTTCCGCCGTTTTTTCGGTATTCATAGCGCAGATTATAACATAGTATGCGGAACGCCTCAACTTTATAAAAAGAGATACTGTCCTATCCTATTAGTGGTGATGTTCCCCATGATGATTGCATTGAGCATTCGGATCATCCTGTAATGCGCCTGC
>CAUVHB010000062.1:0-7045 GCA_963551335.1 uncultured Treponema sp. | reverse complement strand
TTAAGTCATTATCCTATAATGACTTAAATTAAAACTCGTCGGACATCTCTAAAAATCTAACCGAGTTTTTAGAGATGCCCATTAGTATAATCAGTTAATAATTTTGCTTTAAAGCGGCTTGGTAAAGCATAGTATTCCAAAATGAGGGATGCTATGCTTTTTTCGTCTAATAAAAAGAAGCGTCCATTGGAGGTTTCGAATGAAGCGTAATAACGTAAAACTCTCGCTGGACATCGTAATGACAATTGGCTTTGTTCTGATGTTCAAGCAAAATGAGCTTGGACTTTCCTTCCACGAAATCGGTGGTGTTGCTGTCTGTCTTATTTTTATTGCACACAAACTTTTAAACAAAGGCTGGATTATAGCGGTATGCAAGAATCTTTTTGCACGGAGCTGATTATGAACGAAATTTTTAAGCGTGTAAGTGTACGCAATTTTACTGAACAGAAAGTTGAAGAAGAAAAATTACAACAGATTCTAAAAGCTGCAATGCAAGCTCCCAGTGCAGGCAATCAGATGCCTTGGGAATTTTATGTCGTAACCGACAAAGCTAAAATCGAAGAACTTTCGCAATGCAGCCAATATGCTGGTTGCGCGGCAAACGCGCCAGCTGTTATTGTACCATGTTACCGCACAGAAGATTTGAAATTTCCTGAATTTGACCAGATTGATACAGCAATCGCTACAGAACACATTTTACTTGAATCAGTTTCGCTCGGGCTTGGAGCGGTTTGGCTTGCTATTGCGCCGATTGAGGAAAGAATGAAAAAAGCAAAAAAAGTATTGGGCATCGGTAAAAATTTGATACCATTTGCCCTTGTTCCACTTGGTTATCCACAATATGACCAGAAACAAAAAAGCCGTTTTGATGGAAGTCGAATTCACTGGGTAAAATAAAAGTCAACGTTTCCGGAGTGATTAGACCTGTTCGGTAACTTCATTGTCGAACAGGTTACCTTGAAAACGCATAATGAAAGGTAAGCGGCTTCATTGTGCGAACAAAGAGCCGTAAACATTCAGAAACCATGGTATAGGTCTTATATTACTATAGGGAACCTCTAAAAATCTTCAGTTTTTAAAAGATGCCCAAATGTTTTCTGGAAATATAGAAACTTTTCCTCTTTGGATACAACAATGGATACAACAATATGCGAAAAAGGTATAGAGTATTGCATCGAGTTGATAGACGCTTTTATTAATACGAAAATATTATGTAACAGAGTCTATAAAGAATCACTCAAATACCGGTATGCTGTTTATGATATGTTTTATCTTAATTACTGCACAAAAATACAGCGCACAATTATTCGCGTATGACAAAAAGTTAGCAAAAATAAGCGCCGAGATGAATATCGAAGTTATTAGTTATCAGCCTGTTAGAAATGGTTGACATTTTGATTATAGTTTATTATGATGAGTTAACATCGCGCAACTATGAATCAGCGATGTGTGTAGTAGATGTTACACCTCCCAAAATAAGTGTTAGAGCGGTCTTATCTGTCCCCATAAGACCGCTCTTTTTTTATTCGTGCGGGTTTAATACCATGGCGCTCTGTATCAAGGGCATGGCTTATTCAATCTGTCAGAGGTGGTTGACATTTTTTACAATTTTTGTAAGTATAGGCAAACATTAGGAGGTTTAGATGTTATCTAAAAAACATGTCGTATACGGAGCGGCGGTATTGCTGCTTGCCGTATTTTTTACCGGATGTAAATCGACATCCGCGGCTGCAAAGCTCGAAACAGGAAATGAACTTTCTGCGTGGAAGGGCGAATGGCAATCCTTTAGCGCGATTTCCGGCGCAACTCAGCTGAACGACGCATATAGAATGCAAGCGGAAAAGATGCCGTACTATACCGAAGACGGATTAAAGGCCGCAGTTTCCAATATGTTTGCAACACCGATTGCAAAAGTCAAGTTTGATGGTTCTAATACTGTATTGTTTACCGTAATGGATAAAGACGGTAATGAAAAACAAATTCCATGCGAATACCGTTATACCGGAATGAAACCCATGCAAGGGTTTGAAGGTCATTCATGGTATGCATTTGAGGCGATCAAACCAGTGCAAGGCTTAGCGGAAGCGCAGTATTTTATTATCGTCCCTCCACATCGAGATTCCGAAGACAGCTTATTGCACTGGCATGCACGGTTCGGCAGCAGAGACATAAAGTCGCTGGTGGAAAGCGATCCGCTCTGGTGGCCGACCTACGCCGATACGGCAGTCTCGAACGAAAACCTATTAAAAGAAATGACCAATACGATTAAGGAAGTTGCGGGGATGTTGCCGAAAGCTCCTTTCATGCAGTATACGGGTAAATGGATTAACACTGCGCTTATCTACGACGATCAGCGTCCCGCCGTTCAGGAAGCATATACAAAGCTCATTAAAGAATTTTCCGGAAAGAAAGATGGCAGCGACTTTACCAAAGAAGAAATCATTAAGATGGCAAAGAAAAGCTACGGTACCGCTTCCGATTTCACACACCTTGAATTTGTTACCGGGAATGATAAGAACGAAATGATTGTATGGAAAGGCAATACCGAACTTTCGAGAGTTGCTTACAGCCGTGACGGCGCTAATAAACTGCGCTCTACGGCAAATGCATTTGTTGCATCCGACCGGCAAAAAGCGGGAAAATTCGCCTTTTTATCGATGACGGCGCCGCACAGCAGCCCCGCGCATATGCATATATGGTACGGTATGAAACCGAGCGAAATCGAGAAGACGGATGGAAAAAAACCGACCTGCATTCCGGCTGACAGCTCCGAAGAGCTTGTTGCAAACCGCGTGCTCACTACGTGCCGCAAGCTTTTAAAAGAAGCGACAAAATAACTGATGAAGAGTAGGAATTTATTCCTCCAAAAATAAGTGTTAGAGCGGTCTTATCTATCCCCATAAGACCGCTCTTTTTTATTGATCAGTATTTGCGGTATTGGTCGCTTCCTGCTGATATAATCCGCGCTGCGCGGCAAGCATCTCGAAGGCGGCGATGCGGGCTTTTTCCAAAAGCGCAAAGTCGCGGATAGGATCGGCAAGTTCAAAACCGCAATAGCCGGACTGCTCGACGCCGCCGATATCACCGGGCCCGCGCAGCTTCAAATCTTCTTCTGCAATAACAAATCCATCCGTTGTGTTTGCCATCACCTTAAGCCGTGCCATACCGGTTTCGGTAATGTTTTTGCCATAGAGTAAAAAACAATAGGATTGATCGCTGCCTCGCCCGATTCTGCCCCGCAGTTGATGCAACGCCGAAAGACCGAAACGGTCAGCATGCTCGATGACCATACACGTCGCATTCGGTACATCAACCCCAACTTCAATAACGCTTGTCGCCACGAGGATGTGAATTGCTCCTGAGCGAAACTCCTGCATAATCGTCCGCGCCTCTTCCTCCGGAACCTTAGAATGAATGAGCGCAAGCCGGTGATGGGGAAAATCCCGTGTCAGCTCCGCAAACATATCTTCTGCCGATTTAAGGTTAAACGTATCTGAATCTTCGATAATCGGGTACACAAAATACGCCTGCTTTCCGGCAAGAATGTCCTGCCCGATAAAATAATACACTTTTTCGGCCTTGCTCTCAGAAGCAACATAGGTAATCACCGGCTTGCGCCCGGGCGGCATCGTTTTGATAACCGAAATATCGAGGTCGCCGAACATCGACAGCGCGAGCGTCCGCGGAATGGGCGTGGCGCTCATCATCAAAAAATGCGGCGCCTTTTTTCCGCTATCAATGCCTTTTTGAATAATTGCAGAACGTTGAAGTACCCCAAAGCGATGCTGTTCGTCGATAACAACCATGCGCAGATTTTTATACAACGTCTGTGCAGAAAAAAGGGCGTGCGTGCCAATGATGAGGTCGATATTACCAGCGGCAAGCTGCTGCAAAAGTTGAGAGCGCCCCGCCGCTTTGAGGTTACCGGTTAAAAAAGCAAGTCGTATGCCGAGCGGTTCCAAAAGTTTTGCCGCAGTATCGGCGTGCTGCCGTGCCAGCAGCTCAGTCGGCGCCATCAACGCCGCCTGTCCGCCGCCCTCTATCACTTTTACGCAGGCTAAAAACGCAACAAGGGTTTTGCCGGAACCAACATCTCCCTGAATCAGGCGGGCGGCGGGCGCCGTCCCGTTGATATCCGCGTTAATCTCTGCGGTAACGGCTTGCTGGTCGCCAGTCAGTGTAAAAGGCAGGCGCGAAAGAAGCTCTTTTTGCAGCGGACTGTAGGCGTACTGTAACGCCCCCGCCGATTGAGCCGTACCTGCCGAAGCGTCATCCCGCACCGGCGTACGCGGCAGCACACCGCGCCGCTCAAGCGCACGCATCCCAACAGCCGCCTCATATAAAAAAAATTCTTCAAAGATAAGTGCAGTGCGGGCGGCTTCCGCCTCCTCGAGGGAAGCGGGGCGGTGCATTGCAAACAGCACGGCTCTTTTATCGGGATAACCGTATTTGTTCAATACATCGGCGGGAAGCTCAGAATCAATGCCCCGCGCATACGAGTTCAGCGCCTGTTCAATGAGTTTGCGCAGCTTTGTCTGCGTCAATCCCTGCGTTAGCGGATACACCGGTAAAATGCGGCGCTCCGCTGTATCATATTTTTCTATATCAAAAGAACTCGATTGGATCGCCCCGTATTTAACGGAAAAACTTCCGTAAACGAGCGCTTTCGTACCTTCAGGAAACGCTTTCTCCAAAAAGGGGCGGTTAAAGCATGCGAGCTCGCCGCGGACTCCTTCGGAATCGGAAATAACGAGCTTGAGCGTTTTCATCCGTCCATAGCCGAACCATTGCTGATCCATAATCGTTACCGGAACATTCAATTTATGAAACGCATTCCATTCACTCAGCGTATTATACCTGCTGCGATCTTCCCATGCACGCGGCCAAAACCGTAGTAAGTCGCCGACCGTTGCAATACCGAGCCGTGTCAGCTGTTCAATCGTTGTTTTCCCTGCTCCGTACAAATTTGAAACAGGCGTTTGAATTTCTCCAATCAGCATAGCAACAGTATAGCACAAGAAAAAGCCTTACGGCGAGATGTTTTGCCACACGGCGAAGCACATACGAATAAAAAATTGGGCTACGATACTTTTGATGAGCTCACTTTACATATTTTTTTATTAAAAATGGAAAAAAACAAAAAAAAGGTTTTGAAAAATTTTGTTCTATATAGTATAATACGCAGTTGTATGGGGGTTTAACTTCGGCGCTCAAAGGACAGTTAAAGTTAAACACCGACTTATTTTGAGGAGGCAGATAACGATGAAAGGCATTTCAAAGGTATCTCACAAAGTTGTATTGGCTGTACTCGCGTGCAGTCTCTTGGTTCTTGCAAGCTGCGGTGGAAAAAACGCCGCAACGCTCAACAAGGATAAGCCGCTCGTATTCTTTAACCGGCAGCCGTCCGATCCGACAACCGGAAAAATCGATATGACGACGATGAACTGGAATGATAAGACCTACTATGTCGGTTTTGACGCTGCAGGCGGTGGCGCCGTTCAGGGAGCATTGATTATGGAATTCCTTGCAAAGGCTGACACTTCAATCGACCGCAACGGCGACGGCGTGTTGGGTTATGTACTGTGCATCGGCGACGTTGGCCATAACGATTCCAAGGCAAGAACCGAAGGCATCAGACGGGCGCTTGGCACATGGGCAGGCTCCACCGATCCGGGAGTAGTTCAGCCAGGAACCATCACCATCGCAGGCAAAACTTTAAAAGTCGTAGAGCTTGAAGGCAAAGCGATGACCGGTACTGACGGTTCTACATGGAACGCAAACGCCGCAACCGAAGCAATGGGCGGCTGGGCAACCAAATTTGCAGACCAAATCGACATGGTTGTTTCCAACAACGACGGTATGGCAATGGGCTGTTTACAGGCTTCAAACTATCCGGCAGGCGTTCCGATTTTCGGTTATGACGCAAACGCAGACGCTATCGAAGCAATCGGCGCCGGTAAACTTTCGGGAACCGTTTCTCAGAACGTAGACGCACAGGCAACCGCAACATTACAGGTACTGCGCAACTTGCTCGACGGCTTAACCGGAGAGGACGTGTACACCAAGGGTATCTCCGTTGCAGACAAGTACGGCAATAAGATCACCGCGCCCGTACAATACTGGGCAGACGTAAAAGCTGTTATGGCAGAAAATTCAGGCGTAAATGCCGAAAACTGGCAGAACTACTCAGGCGGCAGCCGCGATGCAGGCATCAAGCAAACACAGGCCGACAAGAAAAAGGTGTTGTTGACAATCTACAACTCTGCCGATAACTTCCTTTCTTCTTCGTATGTTCCGGCGCTCAAATACTATGCTCCGCTTTTGAACATCGACCTCACCATCGTACAGGGCGACGGACAGAACGAATCCAGCTGCTTGGATCGCTTTACCAACCTCAACAACTTTGACGCATTCGCCGTCAATATGGTAAAAACCAACTCCGGCGCAGACTACACCGGCAAACTGAAGTACTAATCATTTTCGATATGCTTCGGTAAGTTCAGTAATGGTAAGGAATGGGATTTGGGCGTTCCGGTAATCATTTTCCGCCATCACCACGCGGAAAATGATTACCGTCGGGCTATCCGCTTGTATCTTTTTAGCGCTTCTTGCGCAATCCCGCAGCGCTTCTCCTCGCGTCGAAGGCTGCCGTTGCAATATCGCAGCGCTAAAAAGGATACCGCTTCTATCCCTAACGGTGTCCAAAAGTGTACATCCATGTACACTTTTGGACGACGAGTTTGCTAACGCAAACTCGCTTTTGCATGGAACCACGGACATCCGTGTCCGTTCTGAATTGATCTCCGTGTCAAAATCTGCACGACAAGTTTTTGTTCAGTACCGCCACGGAGGGCGGGCGTGTTAAGCAGAAACGATGTTTTGCAAAAGGTAAACTTTTACAAAACTCGCAAGGCAATTTACAACACGGATGTTGTAAATCGACGTAACTTGCTACTGTTTGGAACCACCGCCATCCGTGGCGGTGTTGAGCAATGTACCTCCGTGTACATTGCTCAACGACGAGTTTTGCTCTGCAAAAACGTCG
>CAUVHB010000061.1:0-7052 GCA_963551335.1 uncultured Treponema sp. | reverse complement strand
CTGCCCCAAAGTACGATGTCAAAATAGTTTGCTTCTTCAACCCATTCTTCACCGTTTTTCCGCCGCCGGTTAATTGCAATCGAAAACTTGCATACCGCAGCTCCCCCTTGGGTATAGTTTAATTCTGCATCACGGGTAAGTCTACCGACAAGTACGACGTGGTTTATATCTGCCATCAATGTCCCCCTGAATTATTCATCAATTTTGATAAATAAAAAAGTCAAAAGGTTTTGATTGAGCTTAAACTTTCGATCAATTTCGATGATCCTATCCGGTTCGGCATGGATATTGAACAATACATAGCGACCTTTTGTTCTTTTTTTGATTTCATACGTTAATTCGCGGTCTCCGAACGGGTCTTCGGAATCAATTTGGACGCTGAAGTCTCCCAGAACGGTTCTGGCTTCTTCAATCCCCTGCTTGAACTGCGCTTCCTCAATAGGAAAAACAGTCATCAATTCATACTTTCTCATGTGCCCTCCTGATGGCCATTAGCCCCGTATTTACTACGGGATGGAGTGTTTGTCGAGTTTTACACCTCGAAATAGCATTGCAACTCTTTTATGTTATTTATAGAATAGTAACTAAAACAATAATAAAAGGTGCAAAGCATATATTTCAGTATAACATAAAAAGACTTATTCAGTCAATGCCGCAATTTCTCAATTATAAAATACTCTCAATTTCTATTATTTATTCTGAGCATCATATATTGCAAAAATCTGATGCATTTATTCTGACTTTTCGAATATCCGGCTTGTCTATATTGTTTTTTTTGGGTATGTTATGGCGTATAATATAGAGAACCTCCACTACCTCTAACGCGGATTGTGTAACGGTTTTGGGACAGTTTCCTGAGGTTTAGGTGCAATTTTAGAGGTTTTCAAGAGTAAAGATGAGGCAACGGCAGTTATGAATCAGAATGATGATAAGAACAAAAAGGATCAGAATGAACAAGATCCCTTTAATTTTTTTAAGTTAAGCTCCGAACCGTCCAATGACAATAATAAAGATCAAAAGAATCCGCGATTACCTTTTATCGCGATTATTGCAGGCGTGTTCATAGCGCTGTTGATTGCAAATCAGTTTTTGATGAAGCAAGATGCAAACATTATTCCTTTTTCGGAATTTAAAGACCGTGTTGCATCGGGCGAAATTGTCAAAGTAATTATGGGACCGACATACTTTATCGGACAAACGAAAACACAATCAAGCGCCGCACAACCGCGGAGTTCCTTACCGTTTTTACCGGCAGCGGATACGGGGGATGCATATCAAACGGTTGGTATCTATTCGGAATCATTTTTACAGCTACTTGATGAGCACAATGTCATCTATCTTGTGCGTCCAAAAGAAAATAACTTACTTGTCGATTTTTTGATACAATGGATACTGCCGTTCGGTTTTATCTTCCTTCTTTGGCATTTTGTCATGAAGCGCTTCACCTCAAACCTCGGCGGTCTTGGCGGCAGTATTTTTACTAGCGGACAAGCGCGATCCGCAGCTGTCGAGGAAGGGAAAGTTACCACGCGCTTTAGCGATGTTGCCGGTGTGGATGAGGCAAAAGAAGAATTAGTTGAAGTCGTCGACTTTTTAAAATATCCTCAAAAATATACCGAAATAGGCGGCAAAATACCGCGCGGCGTCTTATTGGTTGGTCCGCCCGGAACCGGTAAGACCTTACTTGCGCGCGCCGTCGCTGGGGAATCCGGCGTTCCGTTCTTTAGAATCAGCGGTTCGGACTTTGTAGAGATGTTTGTCGGCGTCGGCGCTTCCCGCGTACGAGACCTTTTTAAGCAAGCGCGGGAAAAAGCTCCCTGTATTATTTTTATCGATGAGCTGGACGCTATCGGTAAATCCCGCTTAAATTCCATGCATTCAAACGACGAGCGTGAACAAACGCTCAACCAGCTTCTGGTAGAGATGGACGGATTTGATAACAGCACGGGGCTGATTTTGCTTGCGGCTACTAACCGGCCGGATGTCCTCGATCCTGCGCTCCTGCGACCCGGACGCTTTGACCGGCAGGTCGCGGTTGACCGTCCTGATATGAAAGGGAGAGAGCAAATCCTCAAGATACACGCTAAGAATGTAAAGCTGTCGAGTGGAATTGATCTGAGCGATACCGCGCGGATAACAAGCGGTTTTTCCGGCGCCGATCTCGCAAATGTGATTAACGAGGCAGCTTTGCTCGCAGTACGCGGCGGGCGTAAAGAAGTTATTGCAGAAGACCTGAACGAGGCCGTGGAAAAAGCCATCGCAGGTCTACAGAAAAAGAGTAGGGTTATCAAGGAAAAAGAGCGGGAAATCGTCGCATATCACGAAACAGGGCACGCAATAACCGCCGCTTTTACCGAAGGAGCGGATAAAGTTCATAAAGTTTCTATTATACCGCGCGGTATTGCAGCGCTCGGCTATACCTTAAACATCCCCGAAGAAGACCGCTTCTTAAGTACCGAAAAAGAGCTGCTGGCGGAGGTTGACTGTCTCCTTGGCGGGCGCGCTGCAGAATTTGTGCAGTTTGGCGTTATTTCTACCGGCGCCTCAAGCGACCTATCGCGCGCTACCGATATTATCCGCAGCATGATAACCGACTACGGTATGAGCGAGCGCTTTAAAAACGTTGCGCTTTCAAAACGAGGCAGCGGCTATGGGGCAGGGGATCCACAACTCGTACGTGAATACTCCGAAACAACGCAGCAATATATCGACGAAGAAATTGCGCGCATCATGGAAGAACGGTATACGGTAGTTGTCAATCGGTTAAAAGAAAAAAAGCCGCTGCTGGAGTATATCGCAAAGCGTCTGCTTGAAAAAGAAACAATCGATAAACAAGAGTTTGAAGATATTATCAAAGCGGAATCTCAGTTACCGCGTCCGCCCGCCCTCGAAGCAGCGGAAACAGTATTGCCTACTGCGCATAAACCTGATGAATCTGAAGCGTCTACCGCTGCCGACAATAGTACCGATTCAACTATCAAGCCGCAAGAATAGGCGTCCTCCCTATGAATAACCATACTCCGAACTCTGCGTCAGAGTATGGTTATTTTTATCTGAAATTCCTGCATTGATGCTTCCATAATCGGCAAAAATAGTATACAATAAATACTGTTTTAGTAAGGATGAGCCGTGAATATCTCAAAAAGAAATGTGCATTTATGCTTTTGCGTGCAGCTTTCCATCTCCTATGTGCAGCAACTTGAGAAAAATGATAATGCCTCGCTATATAAAGCCTTTTTTTCTGGTATTCAAGCAGAGGAAAAACTCCCGTTAACTATTTTTGCGGCCGGCAGTTTTTTGGAGTGGCAAAAAGGGAAGCGTCAAGCCTATTCCATGCTGCTAAACAATATGCTTTCCCGTAAACAAATTGAACTGTTAAGCGGGGGCTACTACCAGCCCTATTTATCACTGCTGCCGGCCTCCGATGTTATCGGTCAAATTGAAATGATGACTGCCGCTATCCGCACCCATTTTGAAAAGCGGCCGCGCGGTCTTTTTTTAACCGCTTCTGCGTGGACTCCATCGCTCATTACGCCGTTTGTCCGGTGCGGTATGGAATATTGCCTCCTTGATTATCGCTTATTTCCCGTAGGAGAAGATCGGAATGGACAATATATACCTTTTTCTCCTGCGATTGTTGAAGATAAGGGAAAAACAATTACCGTATTTCCGTATATTCCCGACGATCCCGATTTTACCACCCGTACTCCGCAAGAATTTTATGAAAAATTGACGGCTGAGGCTTCTTCCGCTGCGGGTTCCATGTATCTTCTGTTCTTACCGATTAAAACCTATATAAAATGCCTCGAAAAAAATAAAGACGGCTCAACATGGTTTTCTGCCTTTGTGGAGTTGTGTAATCAACCTGAATCGGTTATACAGCTTACCCATACGGCTGACTTGATAAAACAACGGCAGCCGCATCCGCCTTTATACATTGCTCCCAATACTATTATCTGCGATTCCCCGACAGGAGATGCAACAAAACGCGCCGTTACCCTGCAACACGATGCTTTTAGCATTTATTCTAAAATGATGTATGTCAATATGTTGGCAAACGGTATGAAAGGCGATAAGGCGCGTAAAAAATACGCCTTGCAGGAACTATGGAAAGCGCAAAACTCCGAGCTTTTTGTCCTTGACTCCTGTACTGCCGAATATCATAATGAATTACGCCGTATCGCATACCGAAAATTGCTTGTAGCCGAAAAACAGACGCGGCTTCCGGGTATATTTACCGAAGGTCTTACTCGATACGATATTGATATGGATGGACTGAAGGAGTTTTTATCGCAACGTACAACGCTGAATATGTATGTACATCATCAAGGTGGAAAAATTTTTGAATGTGATGTATTTTCTGCCTATAAAAATTATTCAGATATGCCGTTTCGACATTCCGGTATGTTTATCGACTATCTTCTCTCTGAGACAGCCTTACAGCGTCTCAAGGAAGGTCAGCTCGATGCGCTTACCGCGGTATTTTCCGCTAACACCTATCAGGAGACCGAAATTAATACCATTCGATCGGAGCTGAAATTGTCCACTGCCGGCTTATTTGATTCCAGTATTGAACAGCCCGTTTCTCTGCGTAAACAATATACCTTTTTCTCCGAAGGAACACAGGTTCAATACATCTTAAAAAACGATAGTCCTTTTAATCTTTCCGCTCACTTTGTTGTTGAAATCGATATCGCATTAAAAGAAACTGATGCCATTGCGCCCTCGCTATCGCTCTATGATTGTGAAGAAAATCAAAAAAAAGAGCGCAGTATTACGACCGATGTATTTAACAAAGTTTCATGGATACAGCTTGAAGACCCTGAAGGAAAGATACAATTTACAATGGAAGCAAATGAAGTACCCGGGCTGATTATTGTTCCCGTTTACGGTATTTGCAAAAGAGAGATGCAAGCCGCTGAACAGACAATCTGTGGTGTTCGGATGTTCTTTTATTGGAAAACTGATTTAAATCCAAACTATGAAACTGAAAAAATGCTCTTTTTGAAGATAAAAAACAGAAAACCATCGCGAGCGGCCGCCGCAGCACCAGCCGCACTCACCGATTAAATGTTTCTGCTGCAACACAATTGCTTATGATGCCTGTACCGCAATCGTTTTCATTTTCCACATCACAGGGGTGTACATCTGTATACTGTTTAGATACTGTCCAGCTGCCGCAGCTTTCGGTAGAGAAGGGGAGAGTCAACGCATTGTATGTATGCGATGAACATACGCTCCCGCTTTTGCGAAAGGCGCAGCATTTTTCCGATCAAGTGCCGCTCGTAGTCTTGCCGGCAGGTGATGAAGCAAAAAACTTAGATACGCTTGCCCATATTGCCGAAAAAGCTGCCGAGTGCGAACTTGACCGGCAAGCCTGCTTTATCGCATTCGGCGGCGGCGTAGTATGCGACATAACAGCTCTTGCAGCTTCGCTCTACATGCGCGGCGTACGCTGCATCCTCGTACCGACAACCGTACTCGCGATGGCTGACGCAAGTATCGGAGGTAAAACCGCTGTTAATCTTGCCGGTTATAAAAACCTACTGGGGACATTCTACGCCGCCTCATCGGTGATACTCTGTTTTCCGCTGCTCCATTCTTTACCGGAAACCGAATACCGATCAGGACTTGCAGAAATACTGAAAACCGCTGTTCTCTACGATGCTGAACTCTATCAGATGTTCTTAACCCAGCATGATGAGATTACCCGCAGAGAAAGCGCTTGCCTTTCAAAGCTCATTTTCCGCGCTGCAAGGGCTAAGGCGCAGGTTGTCGAGCGGGATTTTACCGAACAAGGCGAGCGAGCGTTTTTAAATTTCGGGCACACCTTTGCCCATGCGCTCGAAAGTTTCACTCATTTTTCAGTATCACACGGGGATGCTGTTGCGTGGGGGATGTCCCGCGCCTTAGCCGTTGGACTTCGCTTGCAGCTCACCGATAAACGTTACGCTGAATCCCTTATAACTATTCTTAACTGTTACGGATGGTGTACAATGCCTGTATATTTTAGTATACAGATTAAGGCTGATTCTTTTGCTGATGAGATTATTGCACGAATGAAAAAGGATAAAAAAAATCGAGGCGGTAGGATTCGGCTTGTTCTTCAGGAAGATTTGCTTAAAACACAGATACGAGAAGTCGAAATTTCTACCATACGGGAGGTGCTACAATGATATACTTGGATTGGGCTGCATCGGCAATTCCTTATGCTGATGAGATTGAGGCAGCGTATCGGGAGGCAACGGCTGTATTTGCAAACCCTTCAGCGCAGCATCAATTTGGAAAAAACGCGCGGGATATGCTGGAAAATGCCCGCAGCCGTTGCGCCGCAGTGCTCGCTGTTCCCGCCGAAACCCTTTATTTTACCTCCGGCGCTTCCGAATCAAATAGTCTCGTGTTGCTTTCATTATTAACCCGTCCGACAGCTGGAAGCCTTGTTATCAGTAGCATCGAGCATCCGTCAGTACGGGAACAGGCTCGTGTATTGGAGCACTGCGGCTGGACGGTTTTAACCGTCCCCTCCGATACGCACGGTTGTATTACCCCCGATGCAGTGCTGCGTACCGTGCGTGAAGATACCGTGCTGGTTGCCATTATGGGCGTCAACAATGAGTTTGGAGCCATTCAGCCAATTCGGAAAATCGCACAGGCTTTGCAAGCGCACCGCGCGGAAAAACGCCCTGTGCATTTTCATGTTGATATGGTACAGTCGATCGGTAAATTACCGGTGGCAGAACTTGGTCTTGCCAATGTGCATTCCGCATCGATGAGCGCGCATAAGATCGGAGGGCCGCGCGGCATCGGGCTTCTATATTTAAAACAGCCCTTGAACTCCGGTATCCGCGGCGGCTCACAGGAGCGCAATATCCGACCCGGAACAGAAAACCTTGCAGGATCCTGTGCGCTTGCGCGCTGCCTCGAAAAAACCTACACGGACTTTCAGCAAACATTTGAGCGGGGAGGGGAGTTGTCTCATTTCTTGCTCGAAGCGCTTCGCCAGATTCCCGAATGTTCGATTATCCCTGCCGTCAGAGCATTAGCCGAACCAT
>CAUVHB010000060.1:0-7113 GCA_963551335.1 uncultured Treponema sp. | reverse complement strand
TGAATAAAGAATTACTCCGCATCTTGATTCGGCAGGAATATAATAGAACGCATACCGCTCCGGCGGCTGATATTGAGTATGATGCACCGCTACGGGAAGCAGTTAAAATTCTGAAAAGCGGAACCTTGCCAAAGCTATTGCGAGACAGTAAAACCGTGCGTCAAATGCAGGAAGAAGCAGCTCAAGAAAAAGCCGCCGCTGAATTGAAGAAGGCGTCATAAATCGGTAGCGCAAAGCGATGAAACAATTTATTATCGAGCAAGAGCCGGATAGTAAGGGGATGCTCACCTTGGGCGGCAAGGACTTTGTTTATTTGATAAAGGTTCGGCGTATGCGGGAAGGTGAGATACTGCCGGCGCTGCTGCCGCAAATCGGCGCTATCGATATGGTAATCGATTCGATAAATACCGTAAAGAAAACACTGCGTTTAAAGCGGCTGACAGCGCCGCTCGGTGTGTCTGAACTTGCGGCAGCGGCTTGCGTTCCCTGTGCGGACAACAAGCGCTCGAAGCGTTCCACGGTGTCCGCTAGCGATGCAGACAGCGAAGTGCGGAAGGGCTTTTTCGGGTACGCAACCGGCGCAACAAATCAACCGCCGAACCGGCGTACCGTACCGGTTTCCGCTGCCGCACCTGCTGCCGAACTTATCTTGCTGCAATGGGTACTGAAAGGTTCCAAAACTGACGCCATTATCCGGCAGGCAACGGAAGCGGGGGTTCGTGTCGTTTTACCGGTTATTGGAGAATTTTCCGTTGCAAAAAAACAAAATCCTGCGCAGCTGGAACGATTCCGGCGCATCATCAAAGAAGCGCGGCAGCAATCAGGCTCTCTGATTGATACTGTTGTGATGGAACCCGCTCCGCTTGCCGCAGCGCTCACTACCTTACAAGCGCTGGCTCCGTCTGCTCGTACCGTGTTTGCTCAGTGTAGCGAAGCTGCATGGGAATCAGTAGGGTTTCACCAACTGCTTGCCGCGCAACCTTCTCGCATCGTGCTGGCAATCGGAGCGGAAGGAGGCATAAGCCCTGCAGAATCGGCGGTACTCCGCGAGGCAGCGTTTCAAACCATTCATTTTCCAACGAACGTGTTACGTGCAGAAACAGCCGCACTGTATGCAATCGCAGCGGCGCAAACCATTATAAACGAGGCTGACCAATGGCAATTACCCGTATAAATCTCTTGACGATTCCCATCGATATTCTTCCCGACGAGGATATTGAGTGCACCATCATGGATATGATTGAGAAAGGATCGCCTCAGCATATTGTATTCATTACACTCTGGGATTTGCTGCGGGCGCGGCGTGATGCGGAATTCAAGGCGATGCTGGAACAGGCGGCGCTTTGTCTTCCTCTTTCAAAAAGTTTATTAAAAGCGGCGCAATTCCTCAAGCTGCCGGTACCGATTAGGCGTGACTCCTTTGATATGATTATCAGAATCTTGAACATCATCGATTCTCACTATAAAACACTCTACATACTGGGCGGGAGAGCGCAAAACCTACTTGATGCCGAACGCAATGTACACGCAACGTTTCCGGGCATTGGCATCGTCGGACGTTTTAACGGCTTTTACCGCAAGAGTATGGAGCCGGATATTCTCCTTTCGATCGCAAAAACCCATCCCACCCTATTGATTGCCGGAAATGGACTTCCCGGAGGCGTCCGATGGATTTATCGGAACAAAGCGAAACTCCCTGCAAGTATCTTTATCCACGATAACGATATCCTTGATATCTTTGCAAAACGGAAAAAGCGTATTTCGGATGCTGCATTTCGCAAAGGACATGAGTTTTTGCCGCAGCTCTTGAGAAATCCTTTTAAAGTATTTTACGTGTTTCGCTATGCGCTCTTTTTGCTGATTGTGCTGTTCTACCGGTTGTTTAGAATATAATGCGGTCTCACTTCGGCTGTTGATGCAAAATTCATATTTTGTTCGACCGATACATTTTAAGGACATACATACAACCATGAAAGAGCATTATTTACTTGATACAGAAACCGTAAAGACCTATCTGGTTGAACAGCTCCGGCTGTTTTCCCCCGATGAGCCGCTCGGTGCCGAGGAAATCGGAGACGGGAACATCAACTATGTATTCCGTGTACGTTCGTGCGTCAGCGGAAAAAGCATTATTGTAAAACAGGCAGACCGGCTGCTCCGCTCATCGGGGCGCCCGCTTGACATTACCCGCAGTAGAAGAGAGGCGGAAGCGCTCCGCATCTACGCTACCCTTACCCCGCAGTTTATCCCGCGAGTTTACGCCTACGACGATATGATGAGCGCTATCTGTATGGAAGATATTTCCTATTGTGGTAATCTTCGGAAAGAATTGATGGCAGGGCATCCGCTTCCGTTGAACTTCGCGGAGAACGCCGCTTCATTTTTAGCTGATGCGGTTTTTTCTACCAGCGATCTTTTTTTGCCGCCGGAAAAAAAGAAGGAACGGGTACGCGCGTTCATCAATCCCGAACTGTGCGCAATTTCAGAAACGCTGGTATTTTCCGAGCCGTACTGCAACGGAAAAAAACGCAACCGTATCACCGCCGGTAACGAGGCTTTCGTTCGAAAAACGCTTTATAATGATGAAGCGCTGAAAGCCGAGGTCGCGTCGTTGCGGGAGACTTTTATGAATAAGGCGGAAGCGCTCATCCACGGTGATTTACACACCGGCTCCATTTTTATCGGATGTAAGAGCAGCGCGGCTATCGATACGCATGAAACTCCTGATCGGAATGCGACGAGCAAACTGCCTACCGAACCGTGTATGAAAATTATCGATCCAGAATTTGCCTTTTACGGCCCCATCGGATACGACCTCGGTAATATTATCGCAAATCTGTATTGTTCATGGATGTACGCCGCTTTTATCCGCGGCGCTTCGGATAAAGCAAAAACCGATGCCGGTATACAATCGGATATAACCCTATCACAAACCTCTGGAAAGCCTTCCTCCTCTGCCGATGATTTTATCGAACGGATAGCCGCCGCAATAGAAGCGCTCCCGCAGCTTTTTATCGTCAAAGCGTTGGAACGGTGTAAGACGCTTCCGTTAAGCGACCCGCTTTACAACGAACGGTACGTCCGGCGGCGGCTTTCTGAAATTTGTGCTGATGCGTATGGCTTTGCCGGTACCGAACTGATCCGCCGCGTTGTAGGGGACACAAAAATCGCTGAGTTCGATGCAATGGGACAGGATAGCCGGCGCATTGCTATGGAACGCATCATCATAAAGACAGCCTGTAGGTTGATTAAGCGGCGGCGGCAATCGCATATCGGTGCACACACGGTTGAATACTGTAAAGGAAGCTGTCCAAAAACTGAAGTTTTTGGACAGCCCCTTCGCCATTAAAAGTGTACACGGATGTACACTTTTAATGATGCGATAACGCAGATGTGGCGTATATTTTCAAAAGATCACTCGAGTTCGAAAGCGCCCGTATACAGACGATAATACACCCCCTTCTTCTCGAGCAATGAGGCGTGGGTGCCGCGTTCGATAATTTCACCGTGATCCAAGACCATGATCACGTCGGAGTTCATAACGGTGGAAAGGCGGTGGGCGATGACAAAAACAGTTCTGCCTTCCATCAGCCTATCCATACCTTTTTGGATGAGGGCTTCGGTTCGCGTGTCGATGGAGGAGGTCGCTTCATCCATAATCATAACCGGCGGGTCGGAGACTGCGGCGCGGGCGATGGACAAAAGCTGCCGCTGCCCTTGCGAAAGGGAATTCTTGTTCCCTTCAATAACCGTATTATAGCCGTGGGGCAACATCATAATAAAGTTGTGGGCATTGGCAAGTTTTGCCGCTTCAATGCACTGTTCATCGGTTGCATCCAAGTTACCAAAACGGATATTTTCCATAATAGTGCCGGTAAATAAATTTACCTCCTGCAAGACGATGCCAAGCGAGCGCCGCAGGTCTTCTTTCTTAATATTGGTAATCGGGATACCGTCGTAGGTAATCGTTCCGCTGTGAATGTCGTAAAAACGGTTGATCAAATTGGTAATTGTTGTTTTACCGGCGCCCGTCGCCCCGACAAACGCCACCTTTTGTCCGTGTTCTGCAAAGAGATTTATATCCTTCAGCACTTTTTTATCGGGTGAATAGCCGAAGTCAACATGGTCAAAAATCACCTTGCCGGTCAACCGGGTCAGGGTACAAGAGCCATCCTCGTGCGGTTCTTTCCATGCCCAGAGCCCTGTGTGTTCCGCCGCTTCGCTCAAGGCGCCCGCTTCTTCCCGTGCATTGACGAGTGTAACCGTACCGGCATCTTCCTCCGGCGCTTCATCCATCAGCGCAAAAATCCGCGAGGCTCCGGCAACGGCATTGATGACCGAATTGAGCTGATTAGAAAGCTGGGAAATGGGATTGGTAAAGCTCCGCGACAGTGTTAAAAATGAAGCAATGGTTCCGAGTGTCAGCGTATTGATACCGGCGATAGTCGGATTAGGGATTTTTGCAATGGCAAACCATGCACCGACAAGTGCAACGATCACATACTGAAAATATCCCAGCGCATTCATAAAGGGCATGATGATATTTGCATACGCATTTGCCTTTGCTGCGCTTTCTTGCCATGCAGCATTCTTTTCGTGAAATTCCGCTTTTACCGCTTCTTCACGGCAGAATACTTTAATCACTTTCTGTCCGTTTATCATTTCTTCAACATAACCATTCAGCTGCCCAAGCGTGTCTTGCTGCCGGACAAAATAGAAGCCGCTCTTTTTTGCGACGAATTTTATCACTTTTAAAATAGAAAAGATGGAAGCGACAACGATGATCGTTAGATACACACTCTGATACAGCATTGCGAAGAACACGGCGATAATCGTAAACACCGAAGAAACAAACTGCGGCATTGACTGCGTAATCATCTGCCGGAGCGTGTCGGTGTCGTTAGTGTAGCGGCTCATAATATCGCCGTGCGTATGCGTGTCGAAATAGCTGATTGGCAGGCGCTGCATCTTCGCGAACATTTCATCGCGGATCTGCTTGAGTGTCCGTTGCGCAACATTGATCATCAAGCGGCTGTAAATCCATGAACAGAGAACACCGGCGCCATAGACCGCCGCCATCAAAAGCAGGACTCGTAATAGTCCGGCAAATACCGGAGCGCTTTGTGCAAGCAACGGCGTAATATACTGGTCAATCAATACTTGCAGGAATAAAGAGGCGGCGGCGGTTGCTCCCGCGCTCAATAAAATACAAACGGTAACCACCGCAAGGACAGCGCTATACTGTTTATGATAAGAAAGAAGCCGTTTGACAGTTGGCATGGAAAGTTTCATTTCCGATTTTGCGGTTGATTTTGTTGTCGGTTTTGCACCGTGAACAGGTTTCATATTATGCATCGGTTCCTTTTTGTTGAGTTTCAAAGACTTCTTTATAAATGGCGCTTGTATGCAGTAATTCATCATGGGTGCCAACCGCAGTAATTGCCCCGTTGTCGAACACGAGGATTTTATCCGCATACTGCACGGAGGAAATCCGCTGGGCGATAATAATCTTTGTTGTGTCCGGCAGGAACTCTTTAAATGACTTTTGAATCAGCGCATCCGTTTTGGTGTCTACCGCACTGGTTGAATCATCAAGGATTAAAATCTTCGGCTTTTTAAGGAGAGCCCGCGCAATACAGAGCCGCTGTTTTTGTCCGCCTGAAACATTAGCGCCCCCCTGCTCGATACGGGAGTTATACCCATCCGGCATTGCTTCGACAAATTCGGCAGCGCAGGCAAGGCGGCACGCTTCGGCAATGTCCGCATCGCTTGCGTGTTCATTCCCCCACTGCAAATTGCTCTTTACCGTACCGGAGAACAATTCGTTTTTTTGCAACACCATTGCCACTGCATCCCGCAGTGTTTTCATATCATAATCTTTTACGTTTACACCGCCGACGCTCACCGATCCGGAAGTAACATCGTACAAGCGGGGTATCAGCTGCACAAAGGATGTTTTGGAAGAACCCGTGCCGCCGATAATCCCCACTGTTTCTCCCGATTGGATAACAAGGTTTGCATTGTCAATCACTTTTTTATCGGCATCCGCAGTATACATAAAATCGGCATTGGTAAAACGTATCTCCCCGTTTTTGACTTCCATCACTGGATGTTCAGGATTGGTGATGTCAGGCCGTTCATTCAAAATCTCGGCAATGCGGTCTGCAGAAGAGCGGGAAATAGTGATCATCACAAAAACCATCGAAAACATCATCAAGCTCATCATAATTTGGGAGGCATAAGAAAAAAGCGCCATCAGCGATCCGGTGGTTAGTCCCAGCGCAGCATTGTTTCCGCTTGCAACAATCTCCTGTGCGCCGAACCACGAAATCAAAATCATACAGGTATAAATACACAGCTGCGCCATCGGCATCATCATCGTAATGTACCGTTCGCCTTTTGAAAAACCCCGGTAAATCGATTCGGAAATAGTTTCAAACTTGTTAATTTCGTATTGTTGCCGATTAAAAGATTTTACAACCCGCACACCGCGCACATTTTCCTGTACTACATTGTTGAGTTTATCGTAGGTCTTAAAAACGGCTTTGAATATCGGATGCACTTTTCTGATAATAAGAAAAATTCCGAGTCCCAAAAGCGGAATCATACAGAGAAAAATGAGGGAAATTTCTTTACTGATTCTAAACGAAGCGATCATCGCAAAGATCATCATACCGGGGGCGCGCACCGCAAGTTTTACCAGCATCTGGTATGAATTGAGCACGTTTGTTACATCGGTGGTAAGCCGCGTTATAATAGAAGAAGGTGAAAATTTATCGATGTTGGAAAACGAAAAGTTCTGCACGCTCGCATACATATCCTGCCGCAAATTCGACGCAAAGCCTGCCGATGCTTTTGCCGCAGTAACCGACGAAAACACCCCCGTCAGCAACTGAATAATCGCAAAGAGCAAAAGCGCTGCCCCATACGTGAACACAATGTGCATTTCTCCGGGTTCAATTCCAAAATCAATGAGATACGCCATACAGGAGGGGATGATAATTTCAAACACCACCTCCGTAATTGTCAGCAACACTGCGATAAGGGATGTCCGCTTATATTCCCGCAGGCTTTTTGATAAGGTCTTTAGCATAGTGAAAGCAGGATAGCACA
>CAUVHB010000059.1:0-7257 GCA_963551335.1 uncultured Treponema sp. | reverse complement strand
CCCCCGAGGCGGGCATTGATGCGGCGATTCTATCGCTTGCCCAACGGAATGCTTTGATGTAGGAGTCATAAGCGGACTTATTTAATCCTGCTTTAGATTCTTTTACGTACGTGGTTGCGATACGCTCTTCAAGTTTGGAGTAGCTTTGATTTTGAGCATTGTCGTTGGCGGACTTCTGCCCGATTGAATACGGAGGATTTCCCATAACGACGGTAATCGGCTGTTTTTTTTGTTCGTTTACACGGTCGCTGTTTTCTCTGAATATCCTGTCATCTAAAGTCGGCTCTCCGGTTTCGTAAAGCTGGAATGTGTCTGTCAAACAGATACCGCTGAACGGCTCGTAGGTATCCTTGCCGCTTAAATCGTGGTAGGCGTTCTCAATATTCACGCTTGCAATGTAGTAGGCTAAAAGGACTATTTCGTTCGCAAAAATTTCGCGCTTGTATTTTCGCTCCAAGTCCTCCGGCTTGATAACTCCCAACTGTAAAAGACGTGTGATGAATGTACCGGTGCCGGTAAACGGGTCAATCACGTTTACCCTTTCGTCGCTGATTGAACGACCGAATTCTTTGTTCAACACCCACTCGACGCTCCTTATGATAAAATCAACGACCGGAACCGGCGTGTACACAATGCCGAGTTTTTCTACCGTCATCGGAAAGGCATTCTTAAAGAATGAGTCGTACAGTTCCACGACGACTTTTTGTTTTCCTTCCGCATTGTCGATTCCTTCGACTCTCTGCTGAACCGATTGGTAGAATCGTTCGAGTTTTTCCAAATCTTCCGGATCTGATTGTTCATCGAGCAAGGCAACAATTTCTTCCAGTGATTTTGAAACGGGATTTTCTTTTGTGAAGCGATCATTTCCGAATAGAGCTTCAAACACGGGTTTTGTAATGATATGTTGGGCGAGCATTTCAACCGCTTCAGATTGGCTTACGCTTGGATTGAGATTCTTTTTAAGCCCTTCCCAGTAAGCGGTAAATTTTTCTTTGTGCGCACCTTCGATTGAAATAAGCTTATGTATGCGCTCGATGTTTCGCTTGGCAATTTCGCTTACATCTTTACCCCAGTCTGCCCAATAGCGTCTGCTTCCGCATTTGTTTACAATCTTTGCAAAAACCTGCTCGGTAAGACTTTTGAATTTCTCGTAGAGCTCTTGCTGCAGTTCGTCAAAGTCTAAAACTCCCTGTACCGCTCCCGCTTCGCCGTCGTCCCCGTTTTCCCTCAGCGGCTTTCCGCCGAAATTTCCTCCGCCGGATACGGTAATAATCTTAGGTTTCTTTTTATTCAGTTCAATTTTATTGATTGTCGCATCAAAGCGATCGTCGTGCGCCCGTAGTGCATTCAAGACGCTCCATACGATTTTAAAGTCATCGCTGGTGTCCAGAACTTCATTGGCATTTTTATCCGCCGGTACAATCACAGGAATGATGATGTAGCCGAATTTTTTACCTTCGGCTTTTCGCATAACGCGGCCGACCGATTGAACGACGTCGACTTGGCTGTTACGGCTGGAAAGGAACATAATAGCGTCAAGACTCGGAACATCGACACCTTCGGAAAGACATCGTACATTATTTAAAATTCGACACTCGTTTTTGTTCGGATCAGCGTGCTTGAGCCTGTCGAGCTTTTCTTCTCGGACAGTGCTTCCCATAGTGCCATCAACATGATCTGCGTCCACTACAACAAGCTGTTCGCGTTCCGTTTCGGAAAGTTTGTCATAATAGGCTTGCCGACATACATTAAAGCTGTCTTTTAAATACTTTGAATTTTTGATACTCGAACAGAACGCAACGGCGCTCTTCATCGGTTCAGGATCGACATCGCTGAATAGCTCCTTGTCGGTAAGATAGCTTGTGCGCTTTGAAAGTACGTTGATACAGCCGATGAGTTTTATTGCATCGGTCATTTTGATTTCGGAGTGTCCGTCTATAATACTTTTTTGAACTTCCGGCGGCACTGAATGTTCATCGAGCGTTAGAACAATTACCTTGTAATCGGAAAGCAGCTGCTTTTCAACTGCCGCACCGAAGCCGATACGGTAGATTTCTTCACCGAACCATTCAGGGGCATCCATAGACCAAACGAGCGTTTCATTTTCTTTCGCCTTTGCTTGCGCTTCGCTTGAATAGAGCCGGGGAGTGGCAGTCATATACAGACGCTTTTTTGCATTGATAGTATCGTTGGAATGT
Source organism: uncultured Treponema sp. (assembly GCA_963551335.1). Taxonomy (GTDB): domain Bacteria; phylum Spirochaetota; class Spirochaetia; order Treponematales; family Treponemataceae; genus Treponema. The sequence goes on along the minus strand of CAUVHB010000059.1, from coordinate 5,059 downwards.
ACCTTCGTGAATGCAGACTGAGATTTATCCTTTTGCTTTATACCGGTAGTTCTGTGAGCCTCATCGCAAATAATCACGTCAAAGAGAAATGAATCTTTTTCACGTCTGTTTATGTCTTTTTGGACGGTACCGATTACGTCGATTGACTGGTAGGTGCTGAATACGACTATCATTCCGCCTTCGGTTTTCAGGCGGTTCCTATAGTCAACGAATTGCCTATGAACTTTTGCAGAATCTGTCGTTGCAGGAAGAACAAGGTCGGAGATTGAATCTTCCGCTTTGTCGCTTGCATGAGCGTCCGAGCAGATACAGATAGGATAGATGTTTTCTTTGCTTTGCGCAGACCACTCTTTGAGTGTCTGACTTAAAAGGGCAATTGACGGAACAAGGAACAACACCAGTCGGCTTTCGGTTGCCAAGCCCTCCGCAATTCTGAGCGATGTGAATGTTTTACCCGTGCCGCACGCCATGATAAGCTTTCCGCGGTCGCAAGTTTTATAATAGTGTATTGCAGCGTCGAACGCTTCTTTTTGGTGGGCAAGCAGCTCGTATTTCTTGACACATGCTTCATTTCCTTTTTTGCCAGCATCCAATTCTTCCCAGTTTACGTCATCGTTTTTAAGATCAATTAAGCCGATTCGACCGATACCGAGTTTTTCAACTACATTATGGGCTTCTGCATTAAAACCGCTATACGTGGTGTCAATCCAAATCCTAAAGCTGAAGTTTTTTTCGCCGTCTTGTGTTTGAAATTTAAATGAAGATGTGGAAACAAAGGAGTCTACCATTGCTTTGTCGATTTTCTTGTCAGCCTGATAGCATTTGCACTGGACTGCCCAGTATTCTCCATCGTGAGTACGGCAGACAATATCAATGCCTGTGTCCTTTCCGCCAGTACCGAATTGCGCTTTATACGGGAAATCCGCCCAAAGCCATACGTTTGATAAAAGGTTTTTATATGTTGGTTTTGTTAAAAGATAGGCTTGCATAAGCCGTTCAAACTTGTCTCCCTTGTTGTGTTCGGAAGTTGAATTTTCGCGGTATTTGTCTATCATTTGCTCAAATGTCAAAGCCATCGTTTTATTCCCACAGTTCTTTTATCAATTTCCGCTGCTTGCGAAACCACGGTTTTTTCCAGAGCTGCTTCCGTTGCCGCTTTCTCCGTTCTGCGGGAGAGAGTCGTGCAAGCGGGGCTTCCATATACACAACCGCTTTTGTACAAAACGCGGGGTTGAGCCGATATGCGGCGGCGGAGATAAGCGCAATCGCTAAAAAAAGCGCTGGCAGCCAGTCCTTCCATTGCGCATAGAAAGTTTGGCAGTACGGATAGATCGGTACGGAAACGCTCAATGCATCTGCGGTAAAAAGCGGAAGGCTTGTGGTAATGTTTCCAACCGGATCGACAACGCAGGTATAGCCGCCGTTGGTAGAGCGGACAAGCGGCGTTCGCAGTTCAATAGCACGGAAATACGCGACGGCAAAATGCTGATATTCTGCACTCGCTGTTTTTGACCATGAATCGTTGGTGAGGTTTATCAGTAGATCGCTTTTTTGATTATGCAAATCGGCGCAGAGCGTTGGGAACGCATCTTCAAAACAGATGGGAGCGGCGAAGCGGATGGCATTTCCGTTTTGTGCGGTAAATGTCATCGCTTTATATTCCGTTCCCGGCACCCATCCCGATGAAAAACCGACCAGTGAGTCGAAAAAATGCTGCACAAACGGATGGTCGATAAACGGGATATATTCAGCAAAACAGATCAGCTGTATTTTTGAATAAGTGTCAAGCACTGTTCCGTCAGGCGCAATCAGATAAACGGAATTCGAGTATTTTTCTCGTTCTGCATTGACTAACAGCGGAGAACCCGTTAAAAGCGGAATCCCCATGCGCTGTAAAAAATCGGCGAAAGATTCTTGAACGGGGAGCTGCTGGTAATAATCTTGAAATTGATCATACCCGTATGCAAGGCTGCTTTCGTTCCATACGATAAGATCCGGTGTAACCGGCGATCCAATAATTGCCTTTTCGGTGAGTTCTTGAGTGTTATGCAGATTATCAAAAAATACACTGAGACCGGAAACCCACGGATCAGTATTTTGCTGAACCAATACAATCGTGAGGGTTTGCTGCGGTATTCTTTTTTGATAGATGCGGAAAAGTCCGTATCCGTTGATCAGGAGCAAAAGTGCAGCAGTAAAGATGAGCGGGCGGAGCAGCGGTCTTCCGAGCGGCTTGGAAAAACCGGCGGTTACACCGAGCGCCGCCATGATTATTTCTGCAAGGAGTGCGGAAAGCAATGCAACAAGAAAGGTGATGCCCCATACGCCGGTAATATCGGCGATTTGGATGAGCGGACGCAGCGATAGCGTGGTCATCGAAAGGCTGCCCCACGGATATGCGACAAAGCCGCTCCCCTTAAACCATTCCCAGAGCGTCCACAACGCAGCGAACGCAAAGGGGCGTACTTGAGCCGAAACTTGCAGTGCATAGTAAAACCAATGTCCGAAAAGGAAGCCGAGGAACAAATAAGCCACGGTGGAAGCGCCGAGCGTAAAAAGGGCAAAGTTTTCAAAATATGCCAGCCAAAAGCTGGAGAACAGGTGGACGAGGGCTATCAGAGCGCCGAACATCCACGCGGTGCGCCGTCGTGCAGGGCTGTAGCAAAAGGCTGTATATAACGGTATCAGCGCAACGATGCCGAACAGCGCTGAACCAAAATGCAGGTATTCATTCGGAATCCCGAAAGCAAGAAGCGCCGCAGAGCATAAAACCGCGAAAAAAGATGAAATAACCGACATAATTTTGCATCAATTTAATCATTTTTCTTGAATTGTTTCAATATAAGGGATATTATAGAAAGTATGCAGAAGATTCTACCGTTTCATGTAGACGAATATGGAGACGAGCCGGAAGTAACCGTTGCGGTTCCCGGGCGCTTTCACCTTTTAGGTGAACATACATGGTTTGCACAGGGCAATACGCTTTCGATGGCAATCGATCATTATCTATATCTTTGTGTTTCAAAACGAAAAGATTCTAATTATCGATTCCTTTCTCTGTCGCTTAAAGAGCGGAAAAAGGTTGCAGCCGCCAACCTGCGGTATCGTAAAGAAGACCGCTGGGCAAATTCGATAAAGGCTGTTATTCTTTCTTTTATGGATCAAGGGATTGAGATGACAGGGCTCAATTTTACCATCCTTTCTGAAATTCCTGCGGATGCGGGGCTTGGTACGCCGAATGCGCTCAAGGTTGCGACGGCTATGGCATTGCGGAAGGTATTTGCGCCGCGGCTTACGAAAGCTGATCTGGTCGATATTTTGGAAAATGCCAACGTACAGCACCTTAAAACCTATCCTCACCGCGCGGATATTCTGTGCGCGTTATATGCAAAAGCGGGACACTGCATACGGACGAATCACCGGCGCAAAACAGCCGATATTTATCCGTTCCCCATCAGTGACTATCGGATTATTTTGACGGATTCTCGTGTTCCCCGTTTGTTGGCGCGTGAGGAGCTGAATCACAGAATCCAAGAATGTATGGAAGCCTACGAGCGGGTTAAAAAAATGCCGGACATTCCTAAAGATTTTAGTAAGCTTGCCGAAAGCGATCTTGAGGAGCTTTCTATTCCCGAATCGGTACGGCGGCGGGTACTTTATATTCTCCGTGAATCCATCAGCGTTGACGATGCTATCAGCGCCTTAAAGAAAAACGATTGGGTCGTGTTTTCGCGCATCGTAACGCGCTCCCAAGAAAACTTGCGGGATCGCTTTGAAATTTCTTGTCCCGAATTGGATTGGCTCGTAAAGCGGGCGATGGAATTTGTTGCGCCCGATATGAATGATATTGTGTGTTCACGCCTAACGGGACGGGGCTTTGGCGGATGTACCTACAGCATCTTAAGAGCGAACGATATCCAAACCTATATTGAAAAACTGGGCGACTATGAACGTATTTTCGGATTTAAGCCTTTGTACTATAAAGTTAAGCCTTCCGGCGGAGTACGCATACTATGAGGGAGATGCTAAATGGATACGATTCTTAACGAAGGTATACAGCTGTATCGGGAAAGTCGGTATAAAGAAGCGCTTGACGCTTTTTTAAAGATATCTTCTAAAGATACCGAACTTAATTTTGATGCAGCGTATTATATCGGTTTGTGCTATGCGAGCCTTTCACAATATGACGATGCGCTTGTCTATTTGGAGCAGATTATCACTGCGGGAACCGATATCGCTCGCGTATATCAATGTCGGCTTATCCTTGCCTTTATTTATACAAAAACAGGGCGTGTCCGTTTAGCGGAGTTTGAGCTTTCAAAACTTCTGGATGCAGGGTATGATTCTCCGCAGGTGCATACCTCGATGGCGTATTTGGCGTATGAGCAAGGGAAAGTCGATAAGTCGTTGAACCTTTATGAAAAAGCGTTGGAGCTTGACCCTGATAATTCGACGGCGCTCAATGGGCTTGGGTATATTCTTGCCGATACTGAAAAAGATTTAACCCGGGCTTTAATTCTGTGCAAAAAGGCGCTCGATGCACAGCCCGATAATCCCGCGTATTTGGATTCTCTGGCGTGGACATATTATAAGATGGGCTTTGATACCGAAGCCCGATCATATATCCAACGGGCGGATGCACAGCTTCCCGATAATAAAATAATTAAGAACCATTTGCAGCGTATTATGAATGGATAACTTCTAAAAAAAGGATGTATCATGCGTATAAAGAGACTATTGCAAACAGCCGGTTTAATGCTGCTTTTATTGTGCGGCGGCATGGCGCTGCCAGCGCAAACAAACAGTCTGCAGCCTCGTTTAAGCTCTGCGGATAGAGATCAAGGCTTTGAAGAATTTCGCCGTGGCGTGCAAGCCTATTATCGCGGAACCTTTAACGAAGCGATTCTGCTGTTTGAAAAAGCGCTTACGCATATTCCCGGCGATTCCCTTATTTTGGATTGGCTTGGGCAAGCCTATTACCGCTCCGGTGTAGAGGGCGCCGCGCTCGAACAATGGTCGGCGGCATCCGCTTCCGGATACGGCGGACAACTTTTGAAAA